>JANMBA010000367.1:0-4857 GCA_031360105.1 Novosphingobium sp. | reverse complement strand
GCGCTACTTCCCGGCGCTGCTGGCTTTTCCCTACCACGCCCGCGCGGGCGCGTTGGAAATCTGGTCGGAAACACCCATCGGCCAGCCGAAGCTCGAAACAATCGTGTCCGACGCAACGCGCAGGCTGGCGACCAGCCCGCTGTACCGCGTACCCGAAAGTCGCAAGATATTCCTGACCCAAGGCGGTTGGCGCTGGACGTGGCTGGCACTCAACCAACGTGACGCATTTGCACTATCTCCCCCCGTCACCGACAGCATCATCGTCAATCGCAGTTCGATTGGGGACAATGCGGTGTGGAACGGCCGGGCGATTGGCGGCAAGCGCAGTCTGGCCAGTATCATTGCCCACGAAACCTGCCACGAAATGGAGCGTCGGCACTTTGGCCTGGCTTCGGATTGGCTCAAGCCGACGTGGCTACGCGAAGGATACTGCGATTATGTCGCACAGGAATCGAGTCTGAGCGATGCCGATTACAACCAGCTTGTGGCAAGCCGCTCTATCCACCCCGCGCTGCCTTACTACGAGGGGCGCCGCCGGGTAGCGGCCGCCCTTGCCGCCAATGGCGGCAACGTGGATGCGCTGTTCGCCGCCAACTAATCTGCGCGCGGCGAGCGGACATGCTCCTGCCGGATCCCGTGGCCAATCAGGTAGCCCGGGATGCGGCGCAGCAGCGGGAAGCGGTTGAGCAAACGCATCGGCAGCGGCGGCGGCGCAGTAACCCGCGCCGTGCCAGTGACAATCGGGCGCAGCATCCGTTCATGCATCGCGCGCTGCGCGCCCTGCACCAGCCGGGTCGGCAACAACCGCCGCGCTTGCACCTGGCGCAATAAATGATCGACCGGTTCACCGGCGGCCAATGGCCCAGCCAGAATGTTTGCCGCCGCCACCGCGTCCTGGATTGCCAGATTGATCCCGATCCCGCCGACCGGGCTCATCGCGTGCGCCGCATCGCCGATTGCCAACAAGCCGGGCCGCGACCATTGCCGCAACCGGTCGAGCGAGACTGACAACAAACTGACGTGATCCCAATCGGACAGCGCTGTTTCCAGATCGCCGAGCTCGGGTGACGCGGCGCAAACCTTCGTGCGGAACTCTGCAATTCCCTGTGCCTTGATCGCCGCGCCGCCGCCTTTGGCAATGACATAGGCGCATTGCCAATAGTCACCCCGGTCCAGTTGCACGATCATTTGCGCCCCGCTCACCACCGCGCGAAAGGCCGAACCTGTCCCGGTTTTGGGCACCGCGAACCAGAACACGTCAATCGGCGCGCCCAAAACCTCAAGCGGCAGCGTCTGCCGAGCGAGCGAACTGCGGCCATCGCAAGCCATGATCAACCTGGCCGTCAGTGTGGCTCCATCTGCCAGCCGAACCCCAATGATCCGCGCATCTTCCTCGCTGAAATCCGTCACCGGTGCCGACATCCGCAAACAAAATCCCGGTAAGGCGGCGGCCTCGACTCGCAGAAAATCGAGGAATTCCCACTGCGGCATCATCGCGATGAACGGCGCGGGCATGTTCAGATGTGATAGATCGCCGATCACCATTGGCCGTCCGTTCCAATCGATCTCGGCCCGGTCGATGCGGTGATGCGGCCGCTGCAGGAAGCGCTCCAGCAGGCCCAGCTCAGCGAGGATCTGCATGGTCGAAGGATGCACCGTGTCACCTCGAAAATCGCGAAAGAAGTCAGCATGCTGTTCCATCACGGTGACCTGGGCTCCGGCGCGCGCCAGCAGATAGCCCGCCATCATTCCGGCTGGACCGCCGCCAACAATCACCACATCGCGATTTTCCGTCGCCATATTTTCCGCCGCCTTGACGTGACAAGTGCGCCCCGCATGGCCACAACGCAAGCATGGCCGGACCGACATCCTTCATTCCCACATCCCCGCTTGGCGATGCGCTGGTGATCCTTGCCGCCGCCGGGATCGTCATCCCGCTGTTTGCGCGGTTCCGGATCACTCCGGTAATCGGGTTCATTCTGGTCGGCATTCTGGTTGGTCCGTTCGGGCTGGGCAGCGCGGTGGCGCAGTATCCGTGGCTGGCCTACGTCACCATCAGCGATCCGCACCGGTTGGAGCCATTCGCGGAATTCGGGATCGTGCTGCTGCTGTTTTCAGTTGGGCTGGAGCTATCGTTCAAACGGCTGTGGGCGATGCGCCGCGATGTGTTCGGCGTGGGGGCGCTTGAACTGCTCGGCTGCGCCACGCTGATCGCGCTGGTCCTGCTGGCGATGGGCAATTCGCTGGCCACCGCTGCGGCACTGGGATTGGCGCTGGCGCTTTCATCCACCGCGCTGGTGCTGCGGCTGGCCGATACCCAAACCGCGGTTGGCCGGGCGGCGCTGGCGATGTTGCTGTTTGAAGACATCGCACTGGTGCCGATCATCTTCCTGCTGGGCGCGCTGGGAACGGGCAGCGCAAGCGGGGATATGAACGCGCTGCTGCACACTTTGGGTCTGGGCAGCGTCGTCATGGTCGGACTGCTGCTGGCCGGGCGATTTGTCCTGCCGCCGCTGTTCGATCAGGCCGCACATACCAAAAGCCCCGAGCTGTTTTTTGCGATCAGCCTGCTGGTGGTGATCCTCGCCTCGCTGGCGACGGACGCGGCCGGGCTATCCCCGATCTTTGGCGCGCTAATCGCCGGTTTGCTGATCGCAGAGACCGATTACAACAGCGAGGTTGAGCACATGATCGCGCCGTTCAAGGGCTTGGCCCTGGGCGTATTCCTGCTGACAGTCGGCATGGGACTCGACCTTGCAGTGGTCTGGGAACGGCTGGATGAAGTGCTGCTCGCCACCGCGCTGGTGCTGGGTGCCAAGGCCTTGGTGACCGCCATAGTGCTGCGTATGTCAGGCGCGCGCACGGGCACTTCGGCCGAAGTGGGGATCCTGCTCGCCAGTCCATCCGAAACTACGCTGATCGTGTTGGGAGCGGCGCAGGCTGGCAAGTTGATCCTGCCGTCTGCTGCGCAGTTCTGGGAAATTGTCACCGCGCTGGGACTGACCGTTACCCCGGTACTGGCGATTGCCGGACGCTGGCTGGCGCGGCGGGTTGATCGCGGTGCGCCAAGCATCGACCAGTTCGATTTGGCCGAAGAGCACGCCATCGTAGTCGGCTGCGGGCGGGTTGGCCGACTGGTGGCCGAGATGCTGCGCGAACATGGCCAGCCGTATGTGGCGGTGGATATCGATCTTGAGCTGGTGCAGGCCGCCCGCGCGCAGGGCATTATCGCGCGTTTTGCCGATGCCGCACGGCCCGATGCCCTGGAACGGGTCGGTCTGGCCCAGGCCACAGCCGTGATCCTGACGATGGATGCACCGGTCGCCGCCCAACGGCTGGTGCGGCGGCTGCGCTCGGTTTACCCCGATCTGCCGATCATCGCCCGCGCCCGCGATGCCAGCCACGCTGCCGCGCTGTACCGCGCCGGGGCCAGCCATGCCGTGCCTGAAACGCTGGAAAGCTCACTGCAATTGTCCGAAGCGGTACTGGTTGATCTGGGGGTCGCGATGGGTCCGGTCATCGCCAGCATCCACGAAAAACGCGACGAAATGCGCGCGCAAATTATGCAAGAAGGCCAGCTGGTGAAAAAGCCGCTGTTGAAGAGTGCTGGGCTTAGGCAGCGGGAACTCGCCCCGTCGTCCCGGACTTGATCCGGGACAACGTTAACACGCCAACACCCCCCGCACCGCTGCAATCGCATCGGCCGCCTTGGCCCCATCTGGCCCGCCGCCTTGCGCCATATCGGGCCGCCCGCCGCCACCTTGACCGCCCAGCGCTGCCACCCCGGCCTTGACCAGATCAACCGCGCTGATCTGGTCAGTCAGGTCATCGGTTACCGCCGCAGCAATCGCGGCCTTGCCGTCGTTAACCGCGACCACCACCGCGACTCCTGAACCCATCCGCGCTTTGGCCTCATCAAGCAGCCCGCGCAGATCCTTGGGGTCGAGCCCATCGAGCACCTGGCCCGAAAACTTAATCCCGCCGATTTCTTCATCGCCTGAATTGACAGTCAAATCACCGGCTGCTGATGCACGTGCGTTCGCGGCACCAGACAGCGCAATTGTTCTTCTCGCCTCGGCAAGCTCGCGTTCGAGCTTGCGGCGTTCATCGACCAGCGCCGCAACCCGGCCTTCGACTTCGTCCGGTGTAGTCTTGAGCAGGCTCGCTGCGCCTTTCAACGCTTCTTCGCGCGCGACCAGCCACTGCCGTGCGACTTCGCCGGTCAGCGCCTCGATCCGCCGCACGCCCGAGCTGACCGCGCTCTCCGAGATAATCCGCAGCAAGCCGATATCGCCCAGCGCGCGCACATGCGTGCCGCCGCACAACTCCACCGAGAAGGTGCCCCCAGCGCTGGCAGTACCCATGCTGAGCACACGCACTTCATCGCCGTACTTCTCGCCGAACAGCGCCATCGCGCCTGCTTCGATCGCCTCGTCCGGGCTCATCAGCCGGGTGGTAACTTCCTCGTTGCCGCGCAGCTGCGCGTTCACTTGCGCCTCGATTGCAGCAATGTCCTCGCCCGATAGCGCGGTGGGGTGCGAGAAATCGAACCGCAGCCGGTCCGGCGCGACCAGCGAACCCTTCTGCGTCACATGCTCGCCCAGCCGCTGGCGCAGCGCGGCATGAAGCAGATGCGTCGCCGAATGATTGGCCCGGATGGCATCGCGCCGGGCGGTATCGATATCGAGCTTGACCAGCTCGCCGGTCTTGATCGTTCCGCTAGTAACCACCGCCTGATGCGCGTGCAGCCGCCCCAGCGGCTTGGCGGTGTCGCTCACCTCCAGCCGCAGTCCATCCGCGCCGCTGATCGTTCCAGAATCGCCCATCTGGCCGCCACTCTCACCATAAAACGGGGTC
>JANMBA010000301.1:0-5892 GCA_031360105.1 Novosphingobium sp. | reverse complement strand
CGGCCAAACGGCTGCCCGCCGACTGGTCGCCGCCAGCCGCGAAGGATCGATCATCAATGTCACATCGGTCCTGGGTCTGGGCGTGCAACCCGGCCTGGCCAGCTATTGCGCGTAAAAGGGCGCCGTCATCCAGCTCACGCGCTCGATGGCGATCGATCTGATGCCGCACGGGATACGGGTCAACGCTCTAGCACCGGGGTGGTTCAAAACGGAATTGAATGACGCTTTTTTTGAGAACCCGGCGGGACTGGCGCGGATCGCGCGCATGCCGGCCCGCCGCCTGGGCAGGATCGAAGAGCTGATCGGGCCGGTCGTTTTGTTGGCAAGTAGTGCAGGCTCGTTCATGAACGGCTCGGTCATCGTGGTCGCCGGCGCGCTGGATGCCTTAATTGCCTGACCGCAACATCTGATCGGCAAGCTGGCCGTGCTCCGGTTGCTCGCCAAGGAGGTTGGTGCGCTGCGTGGTACTTGGCAGGCTCAAGCGCGTTGAGTGATCGCGAGTGCGGTCGCGGCTAGCAGGTCCATATGAACGACCATCTTGTCGGCGGAGGCCGACGCGGCGTTGCCGCGGATCATCCGTCCCTTGATCCCGTGGATGATCGCGGCCATCCGAAAGAGATTGAGGACGATATAGCGGTCCAAATCAGGAATGCCGCTGCGCCCGGTCATCGCACAGTATGCCGAGACATAGTCCGCTTCGCCAGAAATTCCGAGTTCCGAAAGATCGCGGTCGGCCAAGCCCCATGGCATCGCTGACGGCACACGATACATCATGGCGTTGTAAGCGAAGTCGACCAGTGGATCACCCAACGTCGATAGTTCCCAGTCAAGCACGGCGATGACCCTCGGCTCAACGGGATGAAAGATGAGGTTATCGATCCGGTAATCGCCATGAACCAGCGTCGTCCGCGACTGCGTGGGTATCCTGCTCTGGAGCCAGTCGGCGACGACGTCCATGTCCGCAGAGCGACCGGCGGCTTCGTCTGCACGGTACTGACGCGTCCAGCGCGCGAGCTGGCGCGCGAAATAGTCGTCCGGTCGGCCGAAGTCACCGAGCCCAAGGCTGGCGGGATCGAGAGTGTGGAGCGCAGCAAGCGTTTCCACCATTGCGTTCTGATATAGGTGGCGCTCTTGTCGCGGGATATCCGGCAAGCCGCCGTCCCAGAAAATGCGGCCATCGACCAGGTCCATGATGTAGAACCACGAGCCGATCACTGCATCGTCGGTGCACAGCGCGTGCACGTTCGGAACCGCGAAGCCGACATTCGCCAGCGCCCGAATTACTTTTGCCTCGCGGTCGATCGCATGCGCGCCGGGTAACAGCTGCCCCGGTGGCTTACGCCGCAAAACATAGTTGGCACCGGGCGTCGTCAGGCGAAAGGTGGGATTGGACTGACCACCGGTGAACCGCTCGATCGTGAGCGGTCCGGCGAATTCGGTGTCGTTTGCTGCCATCCATTGCGAAAGCCGGACGGTATCGAGGGAGTCTGAGGGGCCAACGGCGCTGATGCCAGCCCGCACATTCACTTCCGCCGGTGGCATCAGGACGCCGGGGTCAGCGCCAGATCGCGCTCAACCGCCGCATCGTCGCCGATCCACTCGCGCAGCACGTCCATATATTCGAACGGCCCACCGCCGTAGTTGCTGAGCCAGATCGAATCGCGCTGATCCTTGCCCTCGTTGTTGTAATAGCCCGGCGTACACTCACGCAGAAAGGTGTCGTCTTTCATCACCTTGTCCGCGAGCACATTGAGCCACGCCAGCTCGGCCTCGGGTGTCACATCGAAATTCGTGCGCGTGTCGAGGCAGCGTTTTACCAGTGCCGCATAATGTTCGGCCTGACGCCGGTTCATGAAGGTGATGCTCCAGGTAATCCCGGCGTGCTTCAGGCCGCTGATGATGCCCATGTTGGGAAAATTGTGCGTCAGAATGCCATGAAGCGTTTTGCGTCCGCTCGCCCAATAGTCTGACAGCGAAATCCCACCTACGCCGCGCATGTCGAAGCCGGCCGTGCGGTCGGGCGGCGAAGCCACTTCGAAGCCGCTCGCGTAGATGATGCAATCGACCTCATACGCTTGGCCCTCGAACACGATCCCCGTCTCGGTTATGCAGTCAAGGCCGCGCCCCTTGGTGTCGATCAGGGTTACATTGGGCCGATTGTAGGTCTCGAAATAATTATCGACGAACAGCGGCCGCTTGCACATCCAGTTGAAATAAGGTTTCAGCGCCTCGGCGGTGGCTGGGTCCTTGACGATGTTGGCAATCCGCGTTCGCATCGCTTCCATTTTTTCAAAGTCTGCTTGCTGGCGCAGTTGGCCCATCTCCTCAGGCGTCTGACCTTGGTACATGGCCTCGGTCATTTTGCCCCAGTTCCGCGTCCAGCCGTTCTGGATCAGATCTTCGGTCTGCGGGATCGAATTGACGAAACCTTCGAAATTGAGCGCGCGTCGCTCCCACCAGCCGGGTTCCTGGCTGTTGTACCAAGCGGGGTCAGTTGGTGCATTTTCGCGATCATCGACGGCGGCCGGGGTGCGCTGAACGACGTACAGATTTTGGCACCATTCGCCCAGATACGGGATCGCCTGGACCGCGCTGGCCCCGGTGCCAATAATCGCGACTCGTTTGTCCTTCAGCCCGGTGAGCCCACCGGTCGTGTCACCCTTGGTGTAGTTGTAATCCCAGCGCGAGGTATGGAAAGTGTGGCCCTTGAAGGCGCGCGCGCCCGGAATTCCGGGGAGCTTGGGACGGCTGAGGATGCCGCTTGCCATGCACACGAAGCGCGCGCGGATTTCGTCGCCACGGTCGGTGGTGACGATCCAGCGGCCCGTCGCCGCATCCCAATCGGCGCCGCTGACGCCGGTTTGGAGCAGCGTCTTGTCGTACAGCCCGGTGCGCTCGGCGATCCGCCTGGCATGGTCCAGAATCTCGGGCGCGCGCGAGAAGCTCTCCGTCGGCATCTCGCCGTGATCCTCGATCAACGGTAAATAGGTATAGGAATCAACGTCGCAGCGGCAGCCCGGATAGCGGTTCCAGTACCAGGTTCCGCCGACATCGCTGCCCTTCTCGATCATCCAGATGTCGGTCACGCCTTCCTTGAGCAGGCTAGTAGCGGCCAGCAGACCTGAAAAGCCACCGCCGACGACCACCACATCGACGTCTGCGCTGACCGCTGCCCGCTCGATCGGCGGCCCAGCATAGGGGTCGTCGATCGCGCCGATGAAGGGGTTGTCGACTGCGACATATTGAGCAGTGCCGTCACTGCGCAAGCGCTTGTCGCGCTCCGCCAGATACTTGTCGTGAAGCGCGTCGAAATCGCGCGCGATGGTCTGGGTGTCGGTCATGAGCATCTCCCGGGTTCTGCAAAATCATCGGTGCCGACAACGCCGTCAGTAATCAGCGCGTCGATCTTGTCTGTTTCGTAGCCGAGCTCGGCCAGCACGGCCCGGCTATGCTCGCCGAGCGCGGGCGGCCGCAGCCGCAGCGCCAAGCGTTCGCCGTCCGCGCGCAGCGGCGACGCGACCGTCCGGAAGCTGCCATCACGCAGAACCATGCCAGAGGCTTCGGTATGCGGGTGACGGGACAGCTCGCCCAGCGTATGCACGGGAGATGATGGGATGCCGTGGCTGGCAAGGTCCGCAAGCCACTCCGCCCGACTGCGGGCCGAGAGAATGGTCGCAACGATCGGAATGAGGACGGCGCGGTGAGCGACGCGGTCGCCGTTGGTGGTGAACCTGGAATCTTCGGCTAGGCCGGTCTCGCCAACCAGCTGGCAGAATGCCCGCCAAAAGCCATCGTTGGCAATGCCCAGGATGATCGGTGCATCTGCGGTTTCGAAGGCCTGGTAAGGACACAGCGACTCGTGGCCGGAACCGGGGCGCTCGGGCTCGGTTCCGCGGACCCAATAGTTCTGCAGGAAGTAGCCGAGCAGGCCCACGCCGGAATCGAACAGCGAGGCTTCGATCTTCACCCCCCGGCCGGTTCGTTCACGCTGCATCATCGCGCCCATGATGCCGATAACGGCGTGATAGCCGGTTGCCTGATCGATCGGGGAGAAGGGCGAGCGAGCGGGCGGCCCGCCCGGTTCACCGGTCAGCGACAGCATGCCGGTAAACGCCTGGGCGATTAGATCATAGCCCTTGCCGTCCTTCATTGGCCCGCGCGTGCCGTAGCCCGATATGCTGGCATAAACGAGCCGCGGATTGAGCGCAGTCAACCGGTCCCAACCGATTCCCAACCGGTCGGCAACACCGGGACCGAATCTTTCGACAACAATGTCGGCATCGCGCGCCAAAGCGTGAGCGATGGCAAGTCCCGCCGGTTTTCTAAGGTTCAATGCGATGCCACGTTTGTTGCGATTGACTGCCGTAAAGATTGCGCCGACCCCACTTTCGAATGGCGGCCAGGCGCGGGTGTCGTCGCCGCCCGGCGGCTCAACCTTTATCACATCGGCGCCCAGATCGGCCAGATACTGGGTGCATAGGGGCCCGGCGAGTATCTTGGAAAAGTCCAGCACCCGGACGCCTGAAAGCGGTCGAAACTTTTCGACGATTGCATTAGTCGGGTTCGTGCGATTCGTCCTTCCCATCGGCTACTTGTTTATGGTCCAACAATTGACTTGTCTAGACTTAGGGGGTACGATTTTCGAATGACGGCTGATTTCCCACCTATAAACTCACATGCCGAAACGCTGCTGGAGGGACTTGGGCGCATCAAGGTGCCCAAATCGAGTGATGTGCTCGCCGAGCGATTGAAGCAGGAAATATTGGGCGACGGGTACAACCTGGGCGCGGCACTGCCGACCGAGCGTGAGCTGGTGTCGACGACGGGACTGAGCCGAGGATCGGTGCGGGAGGCGTTGCGCATCCTCGAAGCCCAAGGGCTGGTTAATACGCGGGCCGGCCGGTACGGCGGGACAACGGTTTCCCAACCGACCGCCGATCATCTGGCGAGCCATATAAACCTGTACGCCAAGGGTCGCAGTATTACGCTCAGCGCGCTGATCGAGGTGAGGCTGGCGCTGGAGCCAATGGTGGCAGCGCTCGCCGCAGAGCGGCGGACCGAGACCGATTTGTCGAACTTACGCGCAATTGCGGAGCGGATTGAATGGGCCGCCGACAACGATTTGAGCGCATTTCTCGAGGAAAACGTCAACTGGCATGACGCGATCGCGGCAGCCAGCCACAACGAATTGCTGCACGCTTTCGCCACCTCGGTCAGCGGACTGATGTTCGAGGCATCGCAGATCAAGGAGTTCGCATCGGCCGAAGTGCGACAGCGGGTCCGGCACGCACATACGCGCATTTTGGAGGCGATCGAGGCCGGAGACGCGGAGTTGGCGCGCCGCCGCGTCGAGCGTGACGTCCAGGCATATGCCTCAATTTTGGAGGCTGCGCTGGCGGCGGCAGCCGGGGAGTCGGCGGCAACTGAAAGCCCGGCGTCGTTGTGAAGCGAGGGTCGTGACAGTCGGATGTACGAAGGATCGCTGAGGGTAGAGTTGCATTGGGATCGCTTGGTTCCCTGCTTTTCTCAGCGGGCCACCAGCCTTGCACAACAAATAGCAACGATCGCTGAGGATCGGCCAAGAGTCATCGCGGTGGTCGATGGCGACGAACGACTGAACTACGCCGACCTGTATAGCCAAGGTGGTTCATTGGCCGCCTTGCTGGCGGCTGGCGGTGTCGGCGTTGGCGACCGGGTCGCGGTGATGCTTGTCAATGGCGCGGATGCGGTCCGGGCGGTGGTAGCGATCCTGCGGCTGGGGGCAGTGCTGGTTGCAATCGGTACGCGCTCGCGCGCGGCTGAGCTGGACCATATTTGTGCAGATTGCACCCCGTCGGCCATAATCTATGGACACGAGTTCGCCAATATAGTCGCCGGAGCGCCCGCTGCACC
>JANMBA010000300.1:0-8033 GCA_031360105.1 Novosphingobium sp. | reverse complement strand
CGCGCTGCGCGCGCTGGTTAAGGCGTGCCGGTTCGACGTTCCCGGCGGATTGCCGCCCGTGCTGGCCTGCCTGGTCGGCTATTTTGGGTACGAGACATACGGACTGGTCGAACGGCTGGTGCGCCCTCCGGCCAATCCGCTCGGCTTGCCCGATATGCTGTTCGTTCGCCCGGCGCTGGTGTTGATTTTCGACCGGTTAAGCGATGAACTGTTCGCGGTTGCCCCGGTTTGGCCATCTGCCACCGTGGCCGAGCAAGCGCTGGCCGCCGCACAGGACCGGATCGATGAAGCACTGCGGCAGCTCGCCGCTCCCGCAGTCGCCCCGGTGCTCGACTCCACCTTGCCCGAGCCAGTCCTGACCCCGACGATGGCCCCCGGCCAATACGGCAAGATGGTTTTGCGCGCCAAAGACTACATCGCGGCGGGCGATATCTTTCAAGTGGTTCTGGCCCAGCGGTTTACCTGCCCGTTCACCTTGCCCCCATTGGCGCTGTACCGGGCGCTACGCCGGGTTAACCCGTCGCCATTTCTGTATTTCCTCGACTTTCCGGGCTTTGCCCTGACCGGCTCCAGCCCCGAAATTCTGGTCCGGGTGCGCGATGGTGAAGTAACCATCCGCCCGATTGCGGGAACCCGGCCGCGCGGCGCGACCGCTGAGGAAGACCGTGCCAACGAGGCTGCCCTGCTGGCCGATCCCAAGGAACGCGCCGAGCACCTGATGCTGCTCGATCTGGGCCGAAACGATGTTGGGCGGGTCGCCAGCGCGGGTTCGGTCACAGTCACCGAAAGCTACACGGTCGAGCGTTACAGCCACGTGATGCACATCGTCTCCAACGTGGTCGGGCAGCTTGATGCCGCCAATCACGATGCAATCGACGCGATGCTGGCAGGGTTTCCAGCGGGCACCGTCAGCGGCGCGCCCAAAGTGCGTGCGGCGCAGATCATCGCCGAGCTCGAACCCGAAACGCGCGGAGCCTATGCAGGCGGAGTCGGCTACTTCGCCCCCGACGGCAATCTGGATAGCTGCATCGTGCTGCGGACGGGCGTGGTTAAAGACGGTGTGCTGCACGTGCAAGCGGGTGCCGGGATCGTGGCCGACAGCGACCCGGCCTACGAACAGCGCGAATGTGAAGCCAAAGCCGGGGCACTGATCGCCTCAGCACACGAAGCCGTAAGAGTTGCGGGCGAAGCCGGTTACGGTCAGTAACTTGACGCGGGCTGTGAGGAGGTTAGCCTCTCACCATGCGCAAACTCATCCTGCTCCTCACCGCCTTGTTCCTGTCCGCGCCGCTGCACGCCGAGGATTGGGCCAAGCGCGCCGCGCAGCGCGATGTCGTGCTCAAGGACTTCCACTTTGGCACCGGCGAGACGATGGATGTCAAAGTCCATGTCACCACGCTCGGCTCGCCGCACCGCGACGCCGCAGGCCAGATCGACAATGCGGTGATGGTGCTGCACGGCACCGGCGGCACCGGCGCGCAGTTCTTTCGCCCCCAATTCGCCGATGAGTTGTATGGCCGGGGCCAGGTGCTCGACATCACCAAATGGTATGTGATTCTGCCCGACAGCATCGGCCACGGGCAAAGCTCGAAGCCCAGCGACGGGCTCCGGATGGCGTTCCCTCGGTATGACTATGACGATATGGTCAAGGCGCAGCAGCTGATGCTCACTCAGGGTCTGGGGGTGCAGCATTTGCAGCTGATCCTGGGCACTTCGATGGGCTGTATGCACGCGTTCGTGTGGGGCGAATTGTTCCCTGGATTTGCGCGCCGACTTGCTCCGTTCGCCTGCAACGCCATGCCAATTGCCGGGCGCAACCGGATCTGGCGCAAGCTGTCGATTGACGCAATTGAGGCCGATCCACTGTGGCAGGGCGGCAATTACACGGCTCCGCCTGTGCAGGGCCTGCGGACGGCCGCCGATTTGGGTGCGATTGCCGGGATGAACCCGGTCCGGATGCAGAACGATGCCCCAACCCGAGTGCAAGCTGAGGCCTTCGTAACTGCAATGGATGGCATCAAGCCGGCTGATGCCAACGATCTGATCTATCAGTATGATAGCTCGCGGAACTACAATCCGCTGCCACACCTGAAATCGATCACGGTGCCAGTGCTGTGGATCAATTCGGCCGATGACTTCATCAATCCGCCCGAACTGGGCTTTGCTCAGCAGCACGTCCGGTTGATGCCGCGCGCGCGGTTTGTGCTGATTGCGGCAACGCGCGACACGCACGGCCACGGCACGCACACCTGGGCGAAGTTCTGGAAAATCGACCTTGCAAAGCTGATGGTGATGAAATGATTGAGCGCCGCACACTTTATCCGCCGATTGAACCGTACGATCATGGCATGCTCGACGTTGGCGACGGGCACAGCATCTATTGGGAGCGCTGTGGCACGCCGGGCGGCAAACCAGCGGTGTTCCTGCATGGCGGCCCGGGCGGCGGGTGCGGCCCGGGGCAGCGCCAGCAGTTCGATCCAGCGCTGTATGATGTGCTGCTGTTCGATCAACGCGGCTGCGGACGCTCGCTGCCGTTTGCCAGTCTGGATCACAACACCACTTGGCATCTGGTCGCCGATATCGAGCGCTTGCGCGAAATGGCCGGGCATGAGCGCTGGCTGGTGTTCGGCGGTTCGTGGGGCTCAACCTTGTCGCTGGCTTACGCGCAGACGCACCCCGAACGCGTCAGCGAACTGATCCTGCGCGGGATTTTTCTCGCTAGCCAGCAAGAGGCTGACTGGCTCTATAAATACGGGGCAAGCGAGTTGTACCCCGAAGGTTGGCAGGCGTTCAGCGAACATATCCCCGAAGCCGAGCGAGCTGACTTGGTCGCCGCCTATACCGCCCGGCTGACCGGCGATGATCACGCCGTCAGGCTCGCCGCGGCCAAGGCGTGGAGCCTGTGGGAAGGCCTGACCGTCACTCTGTTGCCCGATCCGGCGATGCTCGAAGAATTCACTGCCGATGATCACGCGGTTGCGGTGGCACGGATCGAGAACCATTATTTCCGCCACGATTGCTGGCTGGAGCCGGGACAGTTACTGGCGGGCGCCCACAAGCTGCGCGGCATTCCCGGCACCATCGTGCAAGGCCGTCACGATTGCTGCACACCGCCGTCCGCCGCATGGGCGCTCAAGCAGGTCTGGCCCGAGGTCGATTTGCAGATCGTGGCTGACGCGGGGCATCTGTATTCCGAACCCGGGCTGACCGACGGCCTCGTCCGGGCGAGCGACCGTTACGCCGGGAAGCCTGAACCTTGATCGCCGCGCGCAACGGGTCCAATGCTGCGGCATGATTCTGGTTATCGATAACTATGACAGCTTCACCTGGAACCTGGTCCATTACCTGATGGAACTGGGGGCCGAGGTGCAAGTGGTGCGCAACGATGCGATGTCGGCCGGGCAAGCGATCAGCAGCGGGGCCAAGGGTTTCCTGATTTCACCCGGTCCGTGCACGCCCAATGAGGCCGGAATCAGCCTCGATCTGGTTGGGGCCTGCGCCGAAGCCGGTAAACCGCTGCTGGGCGTGTGCTTGGGGCACCAAGCAATCGGGCAGCATTTCGGCGGCCAGGTCGTGCGCGGCGGGCTGATGCACGGCAAGACTTCGCAGGTCACGCATGATGGCAGCGGACTGTTCGCCGGGCTGCCTTCTCCGTTCACTGCGACGCGCTATCACTCGCTGATCGTCGATGCCGTGCCCGATGCGCTGGTGGTCAACTGCACGTCGGACGATGGCCACGTAATGGGCTTTCGTCACCAGACCTTGCCGATCCACGGCGTGCAATTCCACCCCGAAAGCATCGCCACCCAGCATGGTCACGCGATGTTGGCGACCTTCTTGCGGGTCTGCAAAATGCCGGTCAAGGCGCTGGCGTGAGCTTGCCGCTGGCCGAGGCTGAGGCGCTGTTCGGCGCGATGCTGGATGGCGAGCTGGCGGATGAAGTCATCGCCGCCACCCTGACTGAACTGGCCGGGCGCGGCGAAACCAAGGAAGAAATCGCTGGCGCAGTGCTGGCAATGCGCGCGCGAATGAGGCCGATCGCCGCCCCGTCCGGCGCAATTGATGTGTGCGGCACCGGGGGAGACGGACAGCACAGCCTGAACGTCTCGACCGCAGTGGCTTTGGTAGTTGCAGCCTGCGGGGTGCCAGTGGCCAAACACGGCAACCGCGCGGCATCCAGTCTGGCGGGCGGCGCGGACACGCTGGAGGCGCTGGGGCTCAATCTGATGCGCGCGAGCGAACTGGCCGAAGCAACGCTGCCCGATCTGGGCATTGCCTTCCTGTTTGCGCAGAGCCACCATCCGGCCCTTGCCCGGCTCGCGCCGGTCCGCCGCGCGCTGGGGCACCGCACGATTTTCAACTTGACCGGGCCGCTCGCTAACCCGGCCGGAGTGACCCGCCAACTGGTCGGCGTGGCGCACCCGCGGCTGATTGCGTTGTACCGCGATGCGATGCGGCTGCTCGGCACCGAGGCGGCGCTGATCGTCTCGGGCGAGGAAGGGCTGGACGAGCTGTCGATTGCCGGGCCCAGTCATATTGCGGCGGTGGGTTTGGACCGCTTTGCGGGCGAGTTCGCGCCGCTCGACGCCGGGCTGATGCCACACATGCTCGAAGACTTGCGCGGCGGCGATGCCATGTTCAACGCTGCGGCCTTGCGGGCACTGCTGCTGGGCGAGCCCGGGGCGTACCGCGATGCGGTGCTACTCAATTCCGCCGCTGGATTGATCGTCGCGGGCCAAGTCGATGACTGGTTCGAAGGGGTTGAGGAAGCCACTGAAGCGATTGATCGCGGGCTGGCGAACACGCTGCTCGATTGCTGGATTGCGACGGTGAGGTAAGAGTTTGGTTCACACCAAAACACCAAGATGTTTCGCAATTTGGCGAAGCCTCCAAAGTTTCTTCTGCCGAATTTTGCCAATTGTTCGAATGATTCGCGGCCTCCCGGCCAGAAACGCCATCTTCGTGACCTGCGTGTCTTCGTGTGAACCCTAGCGAGCCATCCCCTCTCGACAGCGCCCGCGCCACCGCGCTAGGGATCACGCGCAATGACTGACAAGCTCGCCGAAATCTGCGCAACCAAGCGTGACGAAGTTGCCGCGCGGAAAGTGCTCGCCTCGATCAGCGAACTGGATGCCCGTGCCGCCGCGCAGACCGCGCCGCGCGGGTTTGAGGCGGCGCTGCGGGTCTCAGCGGCGCGCGGCTTTGCGCTGATCGCCGAGGTCAAAAAGGCCAGTCCTTCCAAAGGCCTGATCCGGGCTGACTTCGATCCCGCCGCCCATGCCGCCGCTTATCAGGCAGGCGGCGCGGCCTGCCTTTCGGTGCTGACCGATGCGCCCTATTTTCAAGGTCACGAGGATTACCTGATCGCCGCGCGTGGCGCCTGCGACCTGCCGGTGCTGCGCAAGGATTTCATGGTCGATCCGTGGCAAGTCGCCGAAGCGCGCAGCATTGGCGCGGACGCGATCCTGATCATTGTCGCTGCGCTGGGCGACGCGCAAATGGCCGAGATCGAGGCGGCCGCGCTTGAACGCGGAATGGACGTACTGACCGAGGTGCATGACGAGGCCGAAATGGACCGCGCCGCGCGGCTAAGATCGCGACTGATCGGGGTCAACAACCGCGATCTGAAGCGCTTTGTCACCGATCTGGACACCACCGCGCGGCTTGCACCCTATGCGCCAGAGGGTGCCTTGCTGGTCAGCGAAAGCGGGATCAATAGCCACGCCGATCTGTTGCGCTTGGAAGCCGGCGGCATCCGTGCGTTCCTCGTTGGGGAAAGCCTGATGCGGCAATCCGATATCGCAGCTGCAACCCGGGTGTTGCTCGGTGGCTAAGCTCACGCATCTTGATGCGGCGGGGAACGCGCGCATGGTTGACGTAGGCGGTAAACTGGCCAGCCAGCGGATTGCGGTGGCCACAGGCATCATCTCCATGTCCGCCGCCGCGCTCGCCGCGATCCGCGCCGGGGACGCGCCCAAAGGCGATGTGCTGGCCGCCGCCCGGATCGCCGGGATCATGGCCGCGAAGAAAACCGCCGATCTGATCCCGTTGTGCCACCCGCTCGCGCTTGATGCGGTGACGCTGGACTTCGGATATGAACTGGACTGCATTCGGGCAACGGCGACAGCCTCGTTGACTGGCAAAACCGGGGTGGAAATGGAAGCCTTAACAGCGGTTTCGATCGCACTTTTAACAATTTACGATATGGCCAAAGCGCTCGATAAGGCGATGGTGATCGGCCAGCTTAGACTGCTCGAAAAGCGCGGCGGCAAATCGGGCGATTGGACTGCGCCAGCGTGATCCCGCCCCCGCTCGAGCTGGAAGTGGCCCAGGCCCGCTTGCTCGCGCTCGCCGCGCCGCTGCCGATTGAGCGGGTTCCGGTGGCCGAAGCGCTGGGGCGCTATCTGGCCGAGCCGCTGATCGCCCGGCGCACTCAGCCCCCGGCGGATCTGTCTGCGATGGACGGCTATGCCGTGCGCGGCACGGACATGCCCGGCCCGTGGCGGATCATCGGTGAAAGCGCCTGCGGGCACCCATTTGCGGGCAATCTTGGCCTCGGCGAAGCCGTGCGAATCGCCACTGGCGCGCTGTTGCCGGACGGCGCTGATACTGTCGTGATGCAAGAAAATTGCCAGCGCACGGATGATCGCTTGATGCTGCTCGAACCGGGCACACCCGGCAGACATATCCGCCGCGCCGGGATGGATTTTACCGCAGGGCGAGAACTGCTCAGCGTGGGCACCCGGCTTGGCCCCGTGCAGCTTGGACTGGCCTTGTCGGCCGGGCACCGGCTGATCGCGGTGCGCCGCGCGGTGCGGCTGGCGATCATCGACAGCGGGGATGAACTGACAAATGATCCTGAAAATTGCGCGCACCATCAGATACCAGCCAGCAACGGAGCGATGCTGGCGGCGATGGCGGCCAGCCTGCCGTGCCAGATCAGCCACGGCGCGCCTGTGCCGGACCGGATCGATGCGCTGGTCGCAGCGCTGGAAAACGCCGCGCACCACGATTTGATTGTAACCAGCGGCGGGGCTTCGGTCGGCGATCACGATTTGCTGCAACTAGCGCTGGAAAAATGGGGTGCGGTGCTCGATTTCTGGCGGGTGGCGATCAAGCCGGGTAAACCATTGCTGGTGGCGCGCAAAGGCCGCACGCTGGTGCTGGGACTACCCGGCAACCCGGTCTCGAGCCACGTCACAGCCTATCTGTTCATGCTGCCAGTGCTGCGGGCATTGCTGGGAGCAAGTGCATCACTCCCGCGCCCGATTACAGCCAATCTGGCGGCACCGCTGCCAGCGGGCGGGGTACGGCGCGAATTCGTCCGCGCCCAGTGGAATGGAGCGACAGCCGATCCGCGCAGCAATCAGGATAGCGGCGCGCTCACCACCTTGGCCGCGAGCAACGCGCTGATTGATCGCCCGGCCGGGGCCGCTGCTGCACCCGCAGGAACGACGGTTGCGGTCTATCTGCTCGATAGTGGCGCAAATGCTTGACTCGCTGCGCAAGGTTGCTTAATTGTTCCGCATTCGTTCACTGAACGGCGCAGGAACATTGGAGTTCCCGTTCGTTTTTATCGGAGTGATGCGCGCATGTTGACCCGCAAACAGCACGAACTGATCCGCTTTATCCAGGTCCGGCTTGAAGAAACGGGGGTGTCGCCTTCGTTTGAGGAAATGAAGGAAGCGCTCGATCTCAAGTCAAAATCGGGTGTGCACCGGCTGATTTCTGCGCTCGAGGAACGCGGGTTCATTCGCCGCTTGCCTAACCGAGCGCGGGCGCTCGAAGTCATCCGTCAGCCCGAAGATGTCACCACGCAGGTTACCGCGCGCGCGGCCAATCTTAACAGCGCCGCCGCTGTGATCCGCCCGCCCGAAGCGCGCCCGGCCCCAGCCAACGACGTGATCGAGATTCCGCTGCATGGCCGGATCGCTGCGGGTATGCCGATCGAAGCGCTGGAAACCGGTGCGATGCTGCCGGTCCCGGCCGCGCTGCTCGGCGCGGGCGAGCATTATGCGCTCGAAGTTTCCGGC
>JANMBA010000309.1:0-8017 GCA_031360105.1 Novosphingobium sp. | reverse complement strand
GATCGGGCTTCATTCCCACCACCCCAGCGCCTCGGCGAAATGCTTGCGGCACAGCGCGACGTACCGATCATTGCCGCCGATCTCGGTCTGCGCACCTTGCCGTACCGCCGCGCCGGTTTCATCGACCCGCAGGTTCATGCTTGATTTGCGCCCGCAGTGGCACACGGCTTTGAGCTCGACCAACGAGTCCGCAATCCCCAGCAGCAGCTTGGCCCCAGCGAACAGCTCGCCCTGAAAATCGGTGCGTAGGCCATAACACAGCACCGGGATACCGGTCTGATCCGCCAGCCGGGCGAGCTGCCAGACTTGCGGCTCGGTCAGGAACTGCGCTTCATCGACCATCACGCAGGCCAGCGGCTCGACTTTATGGGCCGCGCTGACCCGCTCGAACAAATCGGTATCCCCGGTAAAGCGATGCGCCTGTGAATGCAGCCCGATCCGGCTTTCGATCGCCCGCGAGCCATCAGCGCCCGCGCCGCGATCGTCAAGCTCGGCGGTCCACAGCATCGTCGCCATGCCGCGCTCATGATAATTGAAATTGGCTTGTAGCAACGTGGTCGATTTGCCCGCATTCATGCTGGCATAATAGAAATAGAGCTTGGCCATCGCGATCCTCACATAAGGTGCCGCGCCAAAAGCGCCAGCGCGATTGACGCCGATCGATTGACAGGGCGCGGGCGGCGCTGCACCCCTGATCGCACTATGCGCAGACTGCTTGCCCTTGCCGCCTTGCTGTCGCTCGCGGCCACGCCCAGCCCCGGTTTCCACTATTGGCTGGATGGCCCGCACAGTTCGGTCAGCGCGCGGGTGTCGTACCTGGGGTTTGCCAGCAAGACCGCGCGGTTCCCGCAGATGCGCGGCTCGATCCGGCTTAACCCGGCGCGGCTCGAGGCGCTCGATCTCGATGTCGAACTGGATGCAGGCGCAATGATCGCTGGCAGCGCGAGCGATACCAAATATCTGCGCGGCAGGGATTTCTTCGCGGTCGAGCAATATCCGGTGGTGCGCTTCAGTGGTCACCGAATGACTATGTCGGGTCCAACCACGGCCACCGTCGAAGGCCAGATTACCACCCGCGGGATCACCCAGCCGGCCAGACTGGCGGTCACCTTTCAGGATCCCCCCGCCCGTGCCACCGGCCACGATCCGATCGTGCTGACCGCGCGCGCCAAAATCAACCGCCGCGATTTCGGGATGACGGCCTATTCGGTGGTGGTCGGCAAGACCGTTTCGATCACGATCGACGCGCGGCTGCTGCCGGGATGAGGTTCAAACGCGGAGCGTCATAATTTCAAGCGAAGCCTCACCGCCGGCCTGGCGGGCCAACTTGCGATCAAAGGTGGCAAACCGTGAAGAACCCGGAACAGCGGTAACCAAATGCACCATGTTAGCGAAATCCGCTCCAGCAGCGTAGCGTCCAAGAACCCAATCGACCTTCGCCTGATCGGGTAACGCGATATTCGCCATGCGTGAAATCGCGTACAGTCCGTCATGCGCTTCGTGGCGCGGCAGCTTCGCGCTTCGTTCCAGAACCCAGCAAAGTTCGATCAGTACGCTCCAACTTAAGGAACAACGGTTTTCGGCGATGGTTTGCCGCGCCAGCTCGAATTCAGCCGGGGATTCACAGAGGATCAGCCGTGCCAATACGCTGGTATCCAGTGCCATCACTTGCGGCGACGCCGTTCAAACTCCTGGTCAACCTCAGCGCTCCAGCTCAGCCGCTCGATCGGCAACGGAGGCCCCTTGTAATGGACTGTTTTCTTGAGCAGCTTTAGCGCTTGCTCCACCGACATTTTCTGGCTGCTTTGTGGCTTGCGCAAGACCACACCGTCGCCGGTTTCAATAACATCGAAGACGGTACCCGCAACCAGCCCCAGCCGGTCGCGGACGTCCTTGGGGATTACAACCTGCCCCTTGGCGGAAAGTCTGGTTTGCGCGGTCATCATGGTAAGATACGTCTTACCGCAGGCGGCGTCAATCTAGGTCGCGCTGGACCTTGGGATTGGCCAACAAGGCTTCGATCCGGCTCGCTTCATCGAAACTCTTATCGCTGAGGAACTTGAGCTTGGCCGCAAACCGCAGCTTGAGCCGCCCAGCCACTTCCTTCTGGAAATAGGCCGTGTTGGTACGCAGCGCCTTGAGCACGATATCCTCATCCGCGCCCAGCAGCGGCTTCACGAACACTGTGGCGTGGCGCAAGTCGGGCGACATCCGCACCTCGGTCACGCTGACGGTCCGCGCGGTCAGCACCGCGTCATGCACCACCTGCCGCGCGAGCAGTTCGGACATCACATGGCGCACCTGCTCGCCCACCTTCAGCAGGCGAACCGAGCGGGTTTCGGGAGTGACGGTGGGTTTGACCATCGGCGGTGGGCGGTGGAAGGCGAACGGCCCTTACAGGGTCCGTTCGCGCTCCTCGACCTCGAACACTTCGAGCATGTCGCCCGCCTTGATGTCGTTGGTATCCTGCAGCACCACCCCGCATTCGAGGCCGGCGCGCACTTCGGCAACGTCGTCCTTGAACCGGCGCAGCGAGGCGATCGTCGTTTTGGACACGATCACATCGGCGCGGGTAAGCCGCGCAAACAGGCCCTTCTTGATCAACCCTTCGAGCACCAGCAAACCCGCCGCCTTGTCGCGCTTGCCGGCCGGGAACACTTCCTTGACCTCGGCGCGGCCAAGCACGTGCTCGATCCGTTCGGGGCCCCAGATCCCGGCCATTTCCTTGGCGACTTCCTCGGTCAGTTTGTAGATCACATCGAAATACTTCATCGGCACCTTATGGCGCTCGACCATTTCGCGCGCTTTGGCATTGGGCCGCACGTTGAAGCCGATCACCGGCGCACCGCTCGAAAACGCCAGATTGACGTCGCTTTCGGTGATCGCGCCCACGCCCGAACTCAGCACACGGACCTTGATTTCGTCGTTGGAGATCCGGTTGAGCGCATTGACGATGGCTTCAGCTGATCCTTGAACATCCGCCTTGATGACCACCGGGTATTCCAGCAAAGTTTGCTTCGCGGTGAGCGCAGAGAACATGTTCTCAAGGCTGGCGGGAGCGCTGGTGGTGCGTTTGGCGGTGGCCCGCTCATGCCGATAAGCCGCCACTTCGCGCGCACGGGCTTCGCTTTCAACCACGGTCAGCACATCGCCAGCCATCGGCACCCCGCCCAGACCCAGCACTTCGACCGGCAAAGCCGGCGGTGCGCTCTTGATCTGACGGCCCTTGTCATCAAGCATCGCGCGGACCCGGCCCGAATGCGTCCCGACCACCAGAATATCCCCAACCTTGAGCGTGCCGCGCATCATCAGGACAGTCGCCAGCGGACCCTTGCCCTTGTCGAGCTTGGCCTCGATCACCGTCGCCTCGGCGGCGCGATCGGGGTTGGCGCGCAGTTCGAGCAGCTCGGCCTGCAAGTTGATCTTTTCAATCAGCTGGTCCAGCCCGGCGCCGGTCTTGGCCGACAATTCAACGTCCTGAACATCGCCCGACATCGCCTCGACCACCACTTCGTGTTCGAGCAGACGTTCGCGGATTTTCTGCGCGTTGTATTCATTCTTGTCGCTCTTGGTGATCGCCACGATCATCGGCACGCCAGCCGCCTTGGTGTGGTTGATCGCCTCGATCGTCTGCGGCATCAGTCCATCGTCACCGGCCACCACCAAGATCACAATGTCGGTGACATTGGCCCCGCGCATGCGCATTTCGGTGAAGGCTTCATGGCCCGGAGTATCAAGGAAGGTGATCAGATCGCCGCCCTTGGTCTTGATCTGGTAAGCGCCGATATGTTGCGTAATCCCGCCTGCTTCGCCGCGCACCACATCGGTGCCGCGCAGCGCATCGAGCAAGCTGGTCTTGCCGTGATCGACGTGGCCCATGATGGTCACCACCGGTGGGCGCGTCAGCATCGTTGCATCGGCATCGACATCATCGGCGCTATCGATATCGACATCGCTTTCCGAGACGCGCACGATGGTGTGACCGAATTCCTCGACCAGCAATTCGGCGGTATCCTGATCGATCACATCGGTCATCGCCACCGGCACGCCCATTTTGAACAGGGCCTTGATCAGGTCGCCGCCCTTTTCGGCCATGCGGTTAGCCAGTTCCTGCACCGAAATCTCTTCGGGTACAATCACATCGC
Source organism: Novosphingobium sp. (assembly GCA_031360105.1). Lineage (GTDB taxonomy): Bacteria > Pseudomonadota > Alphaproteobacteria > Sphingomonadales > Sphingomonadaceae > Novosphingobium. Next base: position 3,872 of record JANMBA010000309.1, on the reverse strand, counting down.
GGGCCTGCTTTTCGCGCGGCTGGCTCTTGCCGGCAAAGTGCGCGCGCTTTTCCTTTTCGCGCGCGCGTTTCAGCGCGGCAAGGCTGCGGGCGCGGGCGCCTTCGTCCTCATTAAGCGCCTTGCTGACGGTCAGCTTGCCAGCGTGGCGGCGCAGTTCAGGGGTCTTGTCGCGCGGGTGCGCAGGTTTTTTGGCAGGTTCCGGGCGCTTGGGCGCGGCAATCGGGGTGAACCGGCGCGCAGCGGGAGCGGCAGCACCGCGCGGGGCTTCGTCGCTGCTTTCGGCCGCTGGAACTTCGGCTGGAGCGGCAGCTTCTGTGACGACTTCGGTTGCAACCGGCGCAGCAGCGGGCGCTGGTGCCGGAGCCACAACCGCAACAGGAGCAACGGGCGGCGCGTTGGCGGCGGCACGCTCTTCCTGCTCGCGGCGGCTGGCCAGCTCGTTCGCATTCATCCGCGCTTCTTCGGCCTCGCGCAGCAAGCGGCTCTGCAATTCCTGGCGCGTCTCACTGCTCGCCGCGGTTGACTTGGGTGCAGGAGCGCGCGGTGCTTCAGCGACCGGCGCGGGCGGCGGCGGCGGCGCTGGAGCAGCAACCGGCGCCTCGCCGGGCTTGCCGATCAGTTTGCGCCGCTTAACTTCGACCACCACCTTGTTGGTGCGGCCGTGGCTGAAGGTCTGCTGGACCTGGCCCGCTTGAACCGAGAGCTTAAGCCCCAACGGCTTGCGGCCCAAAGTCGGTTTGTTGTCGTCGCTCATTTTCAATCTAGCCCTTCAAAGCTCAATTCGTCGCCGGTGCAGCCGTAACGGCCGTGCCTGCATTCATTTCATGTTCGTTCGTTCGGTCCCGGCCCAAAAAGCGCAACAAGCGCTGGAGCGGAAGATCGAGGCGCACCGCCGCAGCGCGGTCAGTCAGCGCCAGATGGACGACGTTATCGCGGCCCAATGCCACAGACAGCGCTGCCCGGTCCAGTGGCAAGGTGATCCCGTGCAATCCCGAGCCTTCTTCCTCGCGCCCCACCCGCCACGCCTGATCCAGCTTGCGCGAGCCATCCTCGCCCGCGTCGCTGGCATGGGCCAGCCACGTGACTTTGCCCATTCGCGCATTCTCGGCAATCCGGTCCGAGCCGACCAGCAGCCGCCCGCTCTTCATCTCCAGCCCAAGCCGGTCGGTAAAAGCCCGCCGCAGCGCCGCTTCGGCGCGGTCGGGCAAATCGGCCGGGATGGTCAGCGCTGCGCCTTTGAACGCGCGCGCCAATGCGCCCTTGAGTTTGCCCTTGATGATCGCGGTTTCAAGTTCGCCGCGCGAAACCCCGATCCACGCGCCCCGCCCTGGCGCGCGCGCCAAGGCATCGGGCAGGACATCGCAAGTTCCGTCGGCATTGGCTGGCGAGATTGCCAGCCGCAGCAAATCGTCGCGGCCACCGTGCTCGCCCGTCAGGACACACTTGCGCTCCGGATCAACTGCGGCTGATCCGTTATGTGTAGGCTGTTCAGCCGGTCCAGAGCTGCTGGAATCTAGCGGGTCATTGTGAGGAATCCGCATCAGCGGCCTCCTCTATTGCTGGCTGTTCGGCTTCGGACCCCGGCGCGGAGGCGCCTTCTTCATCCTCGAACCAATGCGCTCGTGCGGCCATGATGATCTCGTTGCCCTGCTCTTCGGACAGATTGTAATCGCCCAGCACGCCGCCCTTGTCTTCGGTGCGTTCGCGGCGGACCGGGGCGCTGCCATCGCGGCGGCGCTGTTCGGCGCGCTTTTTGGCGATCAGTTCGTCAGTGGCCAGATCGGCCAGATCGTCGAGCGTCTTGATTCCGGCTTTGCCCAGCGTGACCAGCATGCCTTCGGTCAAATGCGGCATTGCGGCCAGATCGTCTTCCACGCCCAGCGCACGGCGCGCTTCACGATGCGATTCTTCGCGGCGTTCAAGCGCTTCGGCGGCGCGGCTCTGCAGCTCTGCCCCCAGTTCCTCGTCGAAGCCTTCGATATTGGCCAGTTCGGAAACGTCGATATAGGCGACTTCCTCCAGTTCGCTGAACCCTTCGGCGACCAGCAGCTGCGACAGCGTCTCGTCAACGTCGAGCTCTTCTTCGAACATCTTCGAACGCTCGGCAAATTCGCGCTGGCGTTTTTCAGAGCTTTCGGCCTCGGTCAGAATATCGATTTGCGAGCCGGTCAGCTGGCTGGCGAGCCGCACGTTCTGGCCGCGCCGACCGATTGCCAGCGACAATTGGTCATCGGGCACCACCACTTCGATGCGGTTTTCTTCCTCATCGATCACCACGCGGCTCACCGTTGCGGGCTGGAGCGCGTTGACCACGAAAGTCGCGGTATCTTCCGACCACGGGATAATGTCGATCTTTTCGCCCTGCATTTCCTGCACGACAGCCTGAACCCGGCTGCCCTTCATGCCGACGCAGGCACCGACCGGGTCGATGCTCGAATCGCGGCTGATCACGCCAATTTTCGCGCGCGAACCTGGGTCACGAGCAGCCGCCATGATCGTGATGATCCCGTCGTAGATTTCGGGCACTTCCTGCGCGAACAGGTTTTTCATAAAATCGGGATGCGCGCGGCTGAGGAAGATTTGCGGGCCGCGGTTCTGACGTTCCACCTTCAGGATCAGCGCGCGGACGCGTTCACCGACGCGGGCCACTTCGCGCGGGATCTGCTGATCGCGGCGGATCACCCCTTCGGCGCGGCCCAGATTGACGATCACATGGCCGAATTCGACCGACTTGATCACCCCGGTGACGACTTCGCCGCCGCGATCCTTGAATTCTTCAAACTGGCGGTCACGCTCAGCATCGCGGACCTTTTGAAAGATCACCTGCTTGGCTGACTGCGCATCGATTCGGCCCAGATCAACCGGCGGCAGCGGATCGACGATGAAATCGCCCAGCTTGGCCTCGGCATCAAGCTTTTGCGCGGCCTTCAGGTCAACCTGCTTGAAGTAGTCTTCGACTTCTTCAACCACTTCGACCACGCGCCATAGCCGCAGATCGCCGGTACGCGGATCGAGCTTGGCGCGGATGTCGTTTTCCGCACCATAGCGGTTGCGCGCGGACTTCTGAATCGCTTCTTCCATCGCCTCGATGACGATCGACTTGTCGATCATCTTTTCGGTGGCGACCGCAGTGGCAATTGCCAGCAATTCGGCGCGGTTGGCGGAAATCGGACTCGCCATTATCAGTCTTCCTGTTCTTCTAGAATTTCGCCCGGCTCGTGATCGAGGCCGAACTCTTCTTCATCAATCCCGCTGGTATCGAGCGGGCGGGTGGCGGCTATCAGCCGGTCGGTCAAGACCAGCTTGGCAGAATGAATGTCGGACAGCGGAAATTTCACCGGCCCGGACTTGCGATCATCGAGGCCGACGAAGTCATCGTCGATTCCCAGCAGATCGCCTTGCAGCGACTTGCGGTTACCATCGACCGGAGCCTTCAGGATAACCCGCACCTCGTGCCCGGCCCAGGCTGCGAAATCCTTTGCACGGGTCAGCGGGCGATCAATCCCCGGGCTGGAAACTTCCAGCCGATATGCCTCGTCGATCAAGCCGTCACCGGCTTCTTCCAGCGCATCCATCACGTCCGACACCCGGCGTGACAGCGCGGCGCAATCTTCGATCACCAGCTGGCCGGTATCGGGGCGTTCGGCCATGATCTGGAGCGTGACTTCCTCATCGCCCACTTCGGACCTGCCGAACACGATCACGCGCACCAGATCAAACCCGAGCGCCGCAGCTTCTGGTTCGACAAGTGCTGTAATGCGCGCGATATCCGCCATTGGTGCTCCGGCCCGATTGGTCAGTATCGCAAAGCGGTTCGGCGCCGGCCCCGTCTGGCGCCAGCCCCTGATTGCTTCACAATTTCGGGATTAAGC
>JANMBA010000288.1:0-2154 GCA_031360105.1 Novosphingobium sp. | reverse complement strand
ATCCCGACCCCGACCTGGATCGATTACGACATGGTCAAGTTCCACCTGACGCTCGATCCGCAAATCCCGCTCAAGCAGCAGGAGCGCGGCTATACCTCGGCGATCTGGTATAACCCTGTTTGATCTGGCCGGTTTGAGATGACGCTGCCTGCGAAGGCCCGCGCGCTCCTGAACGAGCCGCTGGTCCATTTCCTGATCGCGGGCGCGGCGGTGTTCTGGCTGCTATCAGGCCGCGCGCCCGATCTGGGTGAGCGGCGGATCGTGGTCGATAAAGCTGTGGTCGGCGCGATGGTCGAGCGGTTTTATGGCTCGTTCCACCGCCTGCCCTCGCCCGATGAGACCGACGGGATGATCCGCGATTACGTCGCCGATCAGGTCTATTACCGCGAGGCGCTGCGGCTTGGGCTCGATCAGGGCGACGAGGTGGTGGTGCGGCGGATGCGGCGCAAACTGGAAAGCCTGGCGGTGGCCGATGCTGAAACCAAGGAGCCCAGCGAAGCGCAGTTGCAGGCGTTGATCGACGCCGATCCGGCGCGTTATTCGGATGATCCGCGCTCCAGTTTTGAACAGGTCTACCTGGGCGCGGACACGCCGGAAGGTCGCGCCGCCGCTGATGCCGGGTTGGTTGAGCTGCGCGCCGGCCGCTCGGTCAGTGCCGCCCCTGCCCCGCTGCCCGCGCGGCTCGACGCGGCGCGGGCGAGCGAAATTTCGGGACTGTTCGGTGATGAATTCACGCTGGCCGTGCGCGCCTTGCCGCTGGGGCAATGGCAGGGTCCGGTTGCATCGGGAATGGGTTTGCATCTGGTGCGGGTTCAGGCTCGCGCCGCGCCGTCCAAGCCTAGTCTCGCCGCTGTCCGCCAGCGCGTCACCAACGATTGGCGCGCCGCTGAAATCGCGCGGGCGCGGGCCGATGACTATGCCCGGATGCTGCGCGGCTATGACGTGATGATCGCGCTGCCCAAATGAACCGGCTGTTGCTCCCGCTGATGGCGCTGGTGCTGGCTGCTCCCGCCAGCGCCGACGAGTTGCGCCCAGGCTACCTTGAGCTTACCCAGCAAGACGCGCAGCATTGGCGGATGGTCTGGAAAGCGCCAGTCCTTGGCGGCCTTGCCACCCATGCGCGCCCGCTGGTGCCGCCGCAATGCCGCCAATCCGCCCCCACTGCCCGGCTCGAAGGCGCAGCGCTGATCGCGGATAGCCGGTTGACTTGCGCCAAGGATTTGGCTGGAAGCGATGTCGGCCTCGCCGGGATGGACGCGGCCTTCACCGATGCGCTGGTGCGGATTGCGCCGCTGGGCCGCCCGGTGCAGGCGGCGCGGCTGACCCCGCAGCACGCGGTGGTCACGGTCGCCGCGGTGCCTGATCGCTGGGCGGTGGCACGCAGTTACTTTGCACTGGGCGTCGAACATATCCTGACCGGCTACGATCATTTGCTGTTCGTGGTGGCGCTGGTGCTGTTGCTCGGTCAGCTTGGCGTCGTGGTGCGCGCGGCAACCGCCTTTACCGTCGCTCACTCGCTGACTTTGGTGGGAACCACGCTCGGCGTGATCGGGCTGGCGCAGGCCCCGGTCGAGGCGCTGATCGCGCTGTCGATCGTGTTTCTGGCGCTCGAGGTGGTCAAGCAAGTCCCGGCCCGCCCGCGCTTGTCTGAGCGGATCCCGTGGGGGGGCGCGTTCGGGTTCGGACTGATCCACGGGTTCGGGTTTGCCGGAGCGCTCCGGGAGATTGGCTTACCTGAAGGCGACGTGCCGGCCGCGCTGTTGACTTTTAATCTGGGGGTTGAGGCCGGGCAACTGGTCATTGTGGCGCTGGTTCTGGCTGCGCTCGCGCTGATCCGCCGCTTTGCCCGGCGCGCGCTGCGCCCGGTAAAGCTTGCGGCGAGCTATGCAATCGGGATAACCGCCAGCTTCTGGTTCATCCAGCGGCTGGTGGGATGACTTTTGGGAGAGCGACGCTGATGGATGCCCCGGTTCTTTATAGCCTTGATGCCAAGGGCATTGCCACGATCACGCTTAACCGGCCCGAGCTCCGCAATCCGGTCTCCGACCTTGACCTGATCGAGGCGTTGCTAGGGACGCTGAGCGCGATGGAGGACGATGCCAGCGTCAGGGTCGCGATCCTGACCGGCGCGGGCACGGCGTTTTCCGCGGGCGG
>JANMBA010000268.1:0-7297 GCA_031360105.1 Novosphingobium sp. | reverse complement strand
CCGGATCATCGGTTCGCTGAAGTCGGTCTGCGTTGCCAGAGCAAACGGGGTGGGGAGTGGCAATCGCGCCCCGATTTCGCGGGCGAAGCGGGCGGTAAATTCGCCCTGCGTGCCGACATAGCCGCTTGGTGCCCAGCGTTCGAGATCGGGCCGGGCGACAAAATCGGCATAGGCACGGGCGAGCTTGTCGATCGGAATGTTGTCGCGGACATAATCGGGCGTACGAACCTCGGGAACCTCTCCGCGTGACCAACTCCGAACCAGATAGGTGCAGAACCGTTCCTGCTCGAGCATGCCGAATGGGTTGGGAATCACGAATTTGCTGACTTTCAGCCCGGCGAGCGCAGCTTCGCGTTCGATGGCCTGCCAGGTCAGCGCTTTGCTCAGGCCGTACGGAGAAATCGCCCGGTCGGGCTCGGTCTCGCCGCCTTCACCCGGCTCGCCGACCGAGCCGGTGTAAATCAGCCGCCCGGTTCCGGCGGCGAGCGCCCGGCGGCACGTCTCGGCGAATCCGGCGAGGTTGGCCGCAACCGCGCGCGGCACATCGAAGTCCGGGCTGCGGTAATCGCGGACGTCAGCGCCGTGGTAGCACAGCACATCACAGCCCCGGTCCAGCAGCTCCGCAAAGCTGGCGGAGCCGTTGCTGATGTGCTCGGCCAGTTCCACCCCGTGCGCCTGCGCCATGGCAATGCGGCGCGCTTCAAGGTCCGGATATTCGGCGCGGCTGCGCTGCAACGTGCCGGTAACCCGGTGCCCGTCGCGGGCGAGTTCGGCCGCGATCCAGGCTCCGGTGAACGAGCTGACCCCGGTAATTATCACCCGCAGCATGGCCCTGACCCTTCGTATTTCCTGCTTGTATGCGCGGTGATAGCCCCTTGGCTGCGGCGGTTCACCCATATTCTGTCTAACCGCGCGATTGACCGAAAATTATTTTTCATTTTCCTACAACGAACCATAACGGTTAGTCGGAAATTCCCGATTCGCGAGGAACCACCATGCCAACACCCATTCAGAACCCCACTGGCTACGCGATTCCGCGCGCCATTGCCTATGCCGATACCGACGGATCGATGCTTCAGGTCGCCGCTGCCAGCCCGCTGCCGGTTGCCTTCGGGGCCAGTGCCACAACTCCGCTCTCGGCCGCCACCGCCGCTTCCACGGTGGCTGGTCCTTATCTGCCCGCGATCGGCCGCGCAGTGGTGCTGGTGCTGACCGGCACCTGGACCGGGACTGTTACGGTAACCCGTTCAACCGACGGCGGGACCACCCGTCAGCCGCTCACCGTGAACGGCATCACCTGGGGTCAGTACACCGGCAACTGCTGCGAGCCGGTCTGGGACGAGAGCGAAGCCGCCGCCCGGCTCTACCTCGACATCACCGTCAATTCCGGCAGCGTATCTTACAGGTTGGCCCAATGAGCATCGATATCATCGCGCGCGGCCTCGCTGCTGCACAAGCCCGATCGGCCAACACCAGCGCGCTGGTCAAAGCTGTCCGCAACAATGCATTCTTCCCCCAGCCGGCCTTTCGTTGTCCCGTGGCCGACGTAGCCACGATCACTGTTCCCGCGTCGGGCGCGGTTTCGGCGATCACCGGCGGCGCTGCCACCAACGCCAACGTGCCGGTGACCAATACCGCTAAGATCACCTGGCTGGGCGGTACCGCCGACAAGGATGTGAACATCACCTATTCGGCGCGCGGCGGCTGGTATGCTGGCGGGCGGGCCAACAATTATACCTCCTACGAATTCCTCCACACCGGAACCCAGTTTGAAGCTCAGATCCTTTCGGCGGCGGTGTCGCCCGGCACCGCCAACTTCCGCGTGCTCGTCAACGACCGGGTTGCGGGGACGGCTTCGGTCCCGGCCGACGGCGGCAATCGGCTGGTACGGATTGTGTTCCCGTCGTCTGCGACCCGCCGGGTACGAATCGAACTGGCTGGTGGGCGGCACCGCGGGCTCAACGTCGCTTCGGTCAGCGAAGTCACCAGCACCGGCCGCAATTATCCTTTGGTGACCCTGATCGGGGACAGTTTTCCCGAAGGGACCGGCGCCAATCCATATGATGGCGAAGGCATTTCCACGCTCCGCGCGATTGGCTGCAATCCCGCCTCGGCCGGGGTTGGCGCGACCGGCATCCTCAATCCCGGTTCGGGCGGCAAGGTCAACTGGCAGGATGCCAACCGGCTCGCCGACCTCGCACTCAATGGCTGGACCGACCAGATTACCAATGCACCGGTCACCCCGGCGATGGGCGTGATCATGATGTCGCTCAACGACATCGGACTTGGCTCGACGCTCTGGAACGGAGCAGCCACTCTGCAGGAGGCTGTGACCAAGGGCGTCTGGACCATGGTTGATCACTGGCAGACCCAGCGGCCCGGCAAGCCGCTCGTAGTGTTTGGCCCGACCTGGACCTCAGAAAGCCCAATCCTCGATATCTTTCGCCTGCGTGATGCTGGCCAGGAAGCTTGCCATGGCGCAGGCCCGAACGTGTGGTTCCTCGACCGGCTTGGACCGGGTACACGGCTGCGCCGGGGGACCCGCAGCGTGACTGCGACGACGGGCGCCACGACCCTTGCCAGCAAGCTCATCACTGGGCTGGGATCAACCGCTAACTTGACGATTTACAGCGCGATCAGCGGCGCGGGCATTCCCGCCGGGGCGCGGGTCATGACGATAGATTCGGCCACGCAGGTCACCATCGATATCAACTGCACCGCCACGGCAGCGGGTGTCGCGATCACTTTCCAGAACGATCAAACCGCAATCTACACCGATACTGACGGGGTCCATCCCAACCAGGCCGGCCATAACCTCGACAGTCTGTGGATGGCCCGCGAGCTGCGTAGCCTGATCCTTACCGAACTTTCCTGAACCGACGGAGTGCACCCGCACCATGACCGATTTCCTGTTCGCCGATATCGTCACCCAGAACCTTCGAACCGGCACCGATTTCGTGCAGACAAGCGGCCGCGATGCGATCGGCTCGGCGCCGTGGCGCTATGTCAGTGACGGCCTGGCCACGCCATCGCTGTTCGCTGCGCACCCGCGCTTTGTCGCCCGCTCCAGCAACGGGCGCTATTGGCGGGCCCTGCCCGAAGCCGGCCGCGTCTCAGCCGAAGCGGGCGGCGCCAAGGGCGATGGGGTGGCTGACGATGGCCCAGCGGTCCGCGCCGCATTTTCCTATAGCGCAGCAATCGGCGCGCGCGGGGTCTCGTTCGGCTCGGCGAATTACCGGATCGAACGCATCCCTCCGACCGAGGCAATCGTGCTGGGAAATCCGCCGATCCAGCTCGTCCGGCAGGGTGATCCGGTGCAGGACTTCGGCGGAGCCACTCTGATCCGCCGCGCAGCCGGACGGGGAATCGTCTTCGCCCCGGCGCAGGTCAGCCCGGTAATCGAGCTGCCGTTGGCTGCCGACGTGGCAGTGGGCGCGACCGAAGTCACGCTGGCCGCAGGCGGTGCCGCGGCGCTGGTTGCTGGCGATACGGTGATGTGGCAACTGGGCGAGCTGCCTTATGATACACCTGAAACACTTAACTGGTCGTTCGCGGTGGTGGTCTCGATCCAGGGTAGCACGGTGAAGCTGGATCGCCCGGTGCCGCAATCGCTGAGCCTTGCTTCGGTGACCGGGCTGAACAAGCGGCTGCTCAAGTTGCAGCCGTTGCGCGATTGGACCATGCGCGATGCCGTCATCGTCGGACCCGCCGAAGACGGCGTCTCGATCAGCTGCGCCGAACGGATCCGGGTGGAACGGGTTGGCGGCAAGATGCTGGGGCTGGGGACCGTCTCCGCGCAATACTGCGACGGTTTGACGGTCGAGGATTGCTGGCAGGAAGGGTGCTTGCTCACTCAGGCGAGCTTTGGCAACGCATTCTCGTTTGCAGAAACGCGCAACGCGCTGATGATCCGGCCGCGCGCGCGCGCCTGCAAGGGCCTGGTCTATGCCGAAGCCGGCACGCAGCTAACGATAATCGGCGCACAGTTCGACAATACGATTGTCGATACGCAGGGCCAGTCGCTGGGGCAGCAGGTCGTGCTGATCAATGTGCAGGGCCGCTCGAGTGTCACGGTGCACGATCTGACGGTCACCGGGTACGGCGGTTACAAATTGCTCGAACTGGGCAATGGCGATGCGCGCTTCGATGGCTCCGCGATGTTCAGCGGCACCCTGCGGCTCAATCACCCGACTTCGCCGTACAGCATCCCGCTGACCAACATGGCTGGGACGCTCGACATGACGATCGCCGGGGTGCGCGAGATTTACAGCTTTGAGCGCTTGCGCCATTGGCGCAAACGGTTCGTCCTGCGTGACAATGAGTGGCGGTATGCGTTCGGCCCGGCCGGATTGCTGGCGCGCGCCCGGGTCTATGCAACTCCCGGCGTAAGCGTTGGCGCCAATGGCCAGTTGACCGGCCTGTGGCTTGGGCGACAGGGCGACAACGGCTCAAACCTCGCCGACGGGCCCTCACGCGAGATTGAGCCCGGACGCGATGTCAATGTCGCGACCTATGGGGGCGATATCGGCGGCGCACCGTGGGCCCTGCGCAATCAGCCGGTGTCGCTGCTGTGCACGACCTCCGCCAACGCGGGGCTGAACGCCGCCAACGAATTCGTCGAGTTCGAAGGCTGGTTTGCCGAACAGCCCGACCTCGATGTGGCCCTGAGCGAGGACGCCTTCAGGGCCACCGGGGACGGCCGTGATCCGCTTGAAGTGTGGCTGCCAGGCTACGATCTGCCGCCAGTTGCCGCCGGGGCAAGCGTAACCGTCAATGTGCCGATTGCCGATCTGCTGCCGACCGACTTCATCGATTCGGTGCGCTTCATCGGCGGGTTTGGAGGACTTGAACTGCGCGGCGCCGAGCCGCTGGCCGGGTCGCTGCGGCTGATGCTTGCCAACCCCAGTAGTGCCGCAATTGACCGCGCACCGACCGACCTTGGCGTCGCCTTCCATCGCGGCGTTTCGGGCAACTAGCCCCGCCGCCGCCGAACAATTTTCCTTGCGTGCGTCGGGCTTGCAGCTATCCTGGGGTCGCCCGCACGGGCGCACGCTAAGGAGTTTGGCAAGCAATCATGGCGGCCCGCAAGTCTCGCCCCATCGCCTTGGTGTTCGCGCAGTTCTCGGCTTATCACATTGATCGCTGCCAGGCCGTGGCGGCCCGGTTCAATGGCCGCGCTGAAGTGCTCGCGATCGAGGTGGCGACCAGCTCGTCCACCTATGCCTGGGAAGCTTCGGGCGCGGTTGACGGGGCGCGCAAGATTACGCTGTTTCCGGGCGAAAGTTATGACCGGATCGCCTGGCCGCGGCGGTTGTGGCGGCTGCTGAGGGCACTGCACCGCTGCGACAGTGTGATGATCGGCATCGGCTACAATCAACCTGACATCATTGTGCTGTCGTGGCTGCTTACTCTGCTTGGCGTGCGTATGATCGTGTTGAGCGAATCCAAATTCGACGACAAGCCGCGCCGCGTCCGTTCAGAATTCGGCAAGGCGCTGCTGCTCGCGCCGTACCGCGCGGCGATCGTCGGCGGGCACCGGCACGTCGCCTATTTCCGCTTCCTCGGGTTCAATCGCCGCGCAGTGGTGCCAGGTTACGACACGGTCGATCTGGCGCGGGTCCGGGCGATGGGCGGCGGGATCACCGCGCCCGGCGGCACCGCTTATGCCGCGCGCGACTTCATTTTCGTCGGGCGGTTTGTCGACAAAAAGAATCTGGTGGAACTGGTCGAAGGCTACGCGCTTTATGTTGCGGCTGCAGATGCCGCGCCCCGGCAGCTGGTGCTGATTGGCGCTGGGCCGGAAGAGCCGCTGATCCGCGCTCGCGCTGCAGAGCTTGGGGTGACCGGGCTGATCGACTTTCCCGGTTTCCTCGGCGCCGAAGCGGTCGCCCAGCGCCTCGGTCAAGGCCTTGCGCTGGTCCTGCCCAGCGGTGAGGAGCAGTGGGGGCTGGTGGTGAATGAGGCGCTGGCGTTCGGCTTGCCCGCGATCATCTCCCCCGCCGTCGGCTCGGGGGATCTGCTGGTGCGCAACCTCATCAATGGCTACGTGATCGAACTGGGTTCGCCCGAGGGGTTGGCAGCGGCCATGATCGCGCTGGCCGGCGATGAAACCCGCTGGCGCGCGATGACCGAGGCATCGCACGCCCGCGCATGGCTCGGCGATACCGAGCGATTGGCCGATGCCGCCGAAGCGTTGATCGCCCCCGGCAATGCGCAAGCCGCGCAAAGAATACGAAAAATGCAGCAATCGATGGCTTGCCAGTCCGCCTTGCGCTCGGCATAGCTTCGGCGCAACTTCCCCTCTCCAGACTTGGTCAAATCATCCCCATGACAGCTGCTGTGCGATCCGTCCGTTACTCGACCAAAAAGCGCGTGCTAGTGACGGGCGGTGCCGGATTTATCGGCTCGCACCTATGCGCCCGGCTGCTCGATCAGGGACACCAGGTGCTGTGTGTCGACAACTTCTTTACCGGCACCCGCGCCAATGTCGGCGCACTGCTGGACCACCCCGATTTCGAAATCATGCGCCACGACGTCACCTTCCCGCTGTTTGTCGAAGTGGACGAGATCTACAATCTGGCCTGCCCGGCCTCGCCGGTGCATTACCAGTTCGATCCGGTCCAGACGACCAAGACCAGCGTCGTCGGCGCGATTAACATGCTCGGTCTGGCCAAGCGGCTGCGCGTACCGATCCTGCAAGCTTCAACCAGCGAAGTGTACGGCGATCCCGCGATCCACCCGCAGGTTGAAAGCTATTGGGGCAACGTCAATCCGATTGGCCCGCGCAGCTGCTATGACGAGGGCAAGCGTTGCGCTGAAACGCTGTTTTTCGATTATCGCCGCCAGCACAAGCTCAAGATCAAGGTCGCGCGGATTTTTAACACTTACGGCCCGCACATGCATCCCAATGACGGCCGGGTGGTCTCAAACTTCATCGTTCAGGCCTTGCGCGGCGAAGACATCACGATCTACGGCGATGGGCAGCAAACCCGCTCGTTCTGCTACGTCGATGATCTGGTGCGCGGGCTGATGGCCTTGATGGCCACCAGCGATGACGTTACCGGCCCGATCAATCTGGGCAATCCGGGCGAATTCACGATGCTCGAACTGGCCCAGCAGGTCATTGAACAGACCGGCAGCAGCTCCAAACTGGTGTTCCAGCCGCTCCCGCAGGACGATCCGCGCCAACGCCAACCCAACATCACCCGCGCCAAGGCCGACCTCGGCTGGGACGTAACCGTGCCGCTGGGTGTGGGATTAGGCAAGACGATCGACTATTTCCGCGGCGTGGTTGCGG
>JANMBA010000255.1:0-3936 GCA_031360105.1 Novosphingobium sp. | reverse complement strand
AGGTTGAAGCTGCCGGTGATGCTGGGGCATTGCCCGGCCGCATGCCAGGTTGAGCCCGAAGTCAGCTCGTCCTTCTCGATCAGCATGCAATCGGTCCAGCCCAGTTCGGCCAGATGGTAGAGCAGACTAGCCCCCATAATGCCGCCGCCGATGATGACTACGCGCGCCTGTGCCTGCATTGAAATTGGTCTCACTCCCGCAGCATTTTGCACCCAACTCTAGGGCGTGTGTGGGGCGCAGGACAAATCTGCAATTAAGCGCCATTGGTTCAAAAAATTTTCAGGTTCGCCACCTGTCATCCGATACCATCCGCATTCAAAAAAATTTGGCTGTAATCGCAAAATTTTCATTTGTGGCTGGTCGGTCACGTGGCTCTAACCAGCACTGAACAGGTGCCTGAAGAGCGCGGAAAGTCATTATGAAAATTGGATTTGTTGGCCTTGGCAACGTCGGCGGTAAACTCGCTGGCAGTCTTATTCGCAATGGCCACGACGTTATCGTGCGCGATCTGGACGATAATCTGGTCCGCGAATATGTCAGGCGCGGTGCGAAATCGGCTGCATCGCCCAAGGCGCTCGCCGAAGCTGTCGATCTGATCGTTACGTGCCTGCCCTCCCCTGCCGCGAGCTCAGCTGTAGCTGAAGGAGAGAACGGATTTCTGCCGGTGATGCGTCCCGGTCACGTGTGGCTGGAAATGAGCACCACCGATTATTCTGAGGTGATCCGGCTTGGTGCGCTGGTCGAGGCCCGCGGGGCGATGTTCATCGAATGCCCGGTTTCCGGCGGTTGCCACCGCGCCGATACCGGCAACATCGCCATCTTCGCGGGCGGGTCCCGCGCGGCCTTCGAAATGGTTCTGCCCGTCTTGACGACGATGGGCCGGCGCATTCTTCATACCGGAGAGCTGGGCACCGCATCGCAGCTCAAGGTCATGACCAACTACCTGTGCACCGTGCACCTGGTCGCCCTCGCCGAGGCACTGACCACCTGCAAGGCGATCGGCCTGGACATGAATACGACCTACGAAGCGATCCGCATTTCTTCGGGCAACAGCTTTGTCCATGAAACCGAAAGCCAGGTTATCCTCAACGGCAGCCGCGACATCAACTTCACGATGGATCTGGTCAGCAAGGACATCGGGCTGTTCGACAGAATCGCGCATCAGGCGGGCGTACCCGTGGAAATGTCGCCGCTGATCGTGCGGTTGTTCAAGGAGGCCGAGCAACAGTACGGCAGCCGCGAGCATTCACCCAACATCATCCGCCGCTACGAAGAACCACTCGGCATCAAAGTCCTCGGCACCGGGTTCCCCGAGCAGATGGTCGACGACGAGCCCGAAGAGCCGGGTTACGAGGTCGTTCCCAACCGTTAACAATCCCCAAATCCTTCGCGGGCTCGTCACCCGATCGGTTGGGTCAGCCCGGAGTTGCGACGTGATCCGCCATCCAGTTCATAAAAGTGCGGATACGCAGATTTTCCTTCATGTCCTTGCGGCAAATCAAGCCCCATGATCCCGGGCAGACCTCAATATGATCGGAGGGCCTGACCAACCGTCCGGCGGCCAGATCTTGATCGACAAACGGGCCATTGACCAAGGCCACGCCTTCACCGTTCAGCGCCATTTCCAACGCGACCGCCAAGGTATCGACCATCAGGTGGGGTACTTCGGGTTCGAATTGCACACCAGCAGAGGTGAACCAGCTCTCCCAGTTCTGCACCTCGGTATAAACCGCCACCAAGGGTTGCCGCATCAAATCAGCAAGGCCCGTTTTACGCTGCATGCGGGCCAGGAATTCGGGACTGCACACCGGGAACAGCGCGTAATCGAACAACGGCATCCAATGGTACTTGGCCGGGTTTGGCACCGTCTCGCAATAGACCAGCCCGACGTCGGCATGAACATCGTCGAATTCCCATTCGACCGCGCAAGTGCTGAGCGTCAGCTTGATTTTCGGGTGTGAGTGCAGGAATTGCGGGACGCGCTTCGCCAGCCAGCGGATCGATGCAGTCACATAGGTCTGAACCCTAAGCGGTTTGTCGAGCGCATGGCGGTGGACCGCCTCGACCCCTTCGAGCAGCGATTCGAACGCGCTGCGAACGTAGGGATAGAGCACCCGCCCTTCCTCGGTCGAAACAATATGGCGGCCTTCCTGCGCGAACAGGGTCACCCCCAGCGCCTCTTCGATCAGTTGCACCTGGTGGCTGATCGCGGGGTGAGTAAGGCACAGCTCCGCAGCGGCATCGCGAATGCTCTGGTGACGCGTCGCTGCTTCGAAACCTTTGAGCGCCTTGAGTGGCGGTAGCCGCCTGAGTTCGATCTTGTTCGACATTCCGCACCCCCTGCCCGCGAACCAACACCGTTCGGAAACTAGCAGGACAAAACGCTATTGGTAAATTAAATTTACGCGTCTTCGCGGATCATGGCGGCCCCTTTTTCCGCCACCATCACCGTTGGGGCATTGGTGTTACCGGAGGTGATTGTCGGAAAAATAGAGGCATCAATCACCCGCAAGCCCTGCACCCCGTAAACACGCAGCCGGGCATCCACCACCGCTGTACGGCTGTCCGGACCCATCATGCAGGTTGAGGTCGGGTGATAGACCGTGTCCGCCCGGCTGCGGAAGTCTTCCAGCAGCGCTTCGTCACCTGCAACCGCCGCGCCGGGAACCAGCTCTTCGGTAATGATATCGGCCAGCGGCGCGGCTTTCGCAATCTGGCGCAGCAAGCGGTTCCCGGCGATCACATCATCGATGTCGTGTTGGGTCGCCAGATAGTTGGGCTGGATCCGCGGATGCACTGCAGGGTCCGCCGATGCCAGCTCGATTTGTCCGCGGCTCGTCGGCCGGCAAGGGTTGTGTGATAGCAGGAATGCCGAAAACGGATCCGGGTTAAGCAACTTGCGCGCAGACAAAGGTGTCTGGGTATAGCTGACGGGACTGAAATACAGCTGCAGATTGGGGTGCAGCTGGTCCGGACTGCTGCGGACAAAGCCGCCACTCTGATTAACGCTCATTGATAGCGGACCGGTCCGGTCCAGCAGATAGCGCAGGCCAGCCCGGACCTTGCCCAGTGCTGGATTGAGCACGTCGTTCAGGGTCGGTATGGTGGTCCTGTAGAAATTGGAAACCGCCAGGTGATCCTGCAGGTTGCGGCCAACCGCCCGGGCTGCAACCAGTGGCTCAATTCCCAAAGGCCCGAGCTGTGCGGGATCGCCGATGCCCGATAGCATGAGCAGCTGCGGAGAATTGATCGCGCCGCCACAAAGGATGACCTCGCGCCGCGCCCTGACCTGGCTTAGCTTCCCGCGTGCCGTGTATTCGACACCGACTGCACGCTGACCGTCGAACAGGATGCGGCTCGCCAGTGCCTTCGTTTGAAGCGCAAGGTTCCTGCGCTTAAGCGCCGGTCGCAGAAAGGCATTGGCGGTCGATGCCCGCCACCCGGCCCGCGTATTGATGGGGTAGAAACCCACGCCCTCGTGCTGCTCGCCATTGAAGTCATTGGTCGGCGCAAGGCCCAAGGTTCCCGCCGCGGCAATGAACTTGTGACAAATCGGATGCACGTGCGGCGTGATGTCGGTGACGTGCTGCGGGCCGTCCTGACCGTGATAGTCGCAAACCCGGTCAAAGTGTTCGGACTTTTTGAAGTAAGGCAAGACTTCGTCCCACCCCCACCCGGGGTTGCCCATTGCCTTCCAGTCCGCATAATCGCGAGGCTGGCCGCGGACATGGACCATGGCATTGATCGAGCCCGAGCCGCCGACAACCTTGCCGCGCGGCCAATAGCTGCACCGTCCGCCCAGCGCCGCGACTGGCTCGGTATCGTACATCCAGTTGATCCGGCGATCAAAAAAAGTGCGGCCATAGCCAATCGGCATCTGGATCCAGATCGACCGGTCGCTGCCCCCCGCTTCAAGCAGCAATACCGTGGACTTGC
>JANMBA010000226.1:0-2203 GCA_031360105.1 Novosphingobium sp. | reverse complement strand
GATCGCCCCGTCTGGAATATGCTGACCGGGCCGCAGGCGCAGCTGGCGCAGGGCGGTGATCTGGCGGTGCGGATTGACTCCGGTTACGGGCCGTTCGCGGCTCTGCGCGATCGTTCTTTTGAGGCGCTGACGGCGCTCGCGGCGTTGGCCCAGCCGGGCGAGCAAGTCTGGCTGGTCGAGGCTGAAGAGTGGCCGGTGCCGCCGGGATTTGCGCTCGTGCGGTCGGCGGTGCTGGTGCAGATGGTCGCCGATCGTCCCGCTCCAATGCTGCCCGGTGACGAGGAAACCGTGCTGCTCGGTGATGCCGATGCTGGCGCAATGAGCGAGCTTGCGCTTTCGACCAAACCGGGTCCGTGGGGCGACCAAACCCGGCAATACGGCGCGTTTCATGGTCTGCGGCGCGGTGGTCGGCTGGCGGCGATGGCGGGCGAGCGGATGCGTCCGGCGGCAGGTCTGGCCGAATTGTCCGGGGTCTGCACCTGGCCCGAATATCGCGGGCAGGGTTTTGCCGCGCGGCTGATCCGGCAAGTCATGGCTGGGTTCACCGTGCGCGGCGATGTGCCGTTTCTGCATTCGTACGCCGCCAATACCGGGGCTAACGCGCTATACGAAACGCTCGGCTTCAAGACCCGCCGCGAGCTGGTGGTGACTGTGTTGGAGCGGGTGTGACCGAAGCTGACGCCGCCAATGAACTCATGCGGCTGGCGCGCGAGATTGCGCGGCATAACCGGTTGTATCATGCGCAAGACGCGCCCGAAGTTTCGGACGGTGAATATGACGCGCTGGTGCGGCGCAATGCTGCACTTGAGGCGGCGTTCCCGCTGCTGGTTCGTGACAATTCGCCCTCGAAGCTGGTCGGCCACGAAGTAACCGCCTCGCCGCTGTCAAAGGTGGCGCACGAAGTGCGGATGATGAGCCTCGACAATGCTTTTGCCGATGCTGAGGTTGAGGAATTCGTTGCCCGGGTGCGGCGGTTTCTGGCGCTGGCGGACGACGCCGAAGTGGTGATGACCGCTGAGGACAAGATCGACGGCCTGTCGTGCTCGCTGCGGTACGAAGCGGGCCAGCTGGTCCGCGCGGCGACCCGCGGCGATGGGCAAGTGGGTGAGGATGTTACCGCCAACGTCGCCCATATCGCCGATATTCCGCAAATGCTGCGCGGCGAAGTGCCCGACCTGTTCGAAATTCGCGGCGAAGTTTACATGGCTAAACAAGACTTTACCGCTCTCAATGCGGCGCAGCAAGAACGCGGTGAAAAGCTGTTCGCTAACCCCCGCAATGCTGCGGCGGGGTCGCTGCGGCAAAAGGATGCCAGCGTCACCGCCGCGCGGTCCCTGCGCTTTCTGGCGCACGGCTGGGGAGCGACCAGCGCGGTGCCAGCGGCGACGCAGACGGAGGTCATGCGGCAAATTGCTAAATGGGGCGTCCCCGTTTCTCATTTGCTCATTAGATGCAGCTCGGTCGTGGAGATGATCTCTCACTTCAAGCAGATTGAACATGCTCGAGCCGATTTGCCGTACGATATAGATGGCGTTGTCTACAAAGTTGACCGGCTCGATTGGCAAAGCCGACTTGGCTTTGTTGCGAAGGCTCCACGTTGGGCATTGGCGCATAAATTCCCAGCTGAGCAGGCGCAAACCACGCTTGAAAGTATTGATATCCAAGTTGGTCGCACGGGGAAGTTGACCCCAGTTGGTCGCTTAAAACCCGTCACCGTCGGTGGGGTGGTTGTTTCAAACGTAACACTCCATAATCGTGACGAAATCGAGCGCTTGCAATTGCGAGAAGGTGATCGCGTCGTAGTTCAGAGGGCGGGAGACGTCATTCCTCAAGTCGTTGCCAACATAACCTACCATCAGGAGCGCGATGCATACCATTTTCCCGACCACTGCCCTGAGTGCGGCAGCGAGGCAGTCGCGGAGGACGGCGAGGTCGATGTGCGCTGCACTGGCGGGCTGGTCTGCCCGGCGCAGCGCACCGAACGGCTCAAGCACTTTGTCAGCCGCGCCGCACTCGATATCGAAGGGCTGGGCGAAAAGACGATCGACGAGTTCTTTGCGCTGGGCTGGCTGGAGAGCCCGGCCGACATTTTCCGGCTGCAGCAGCGCCGCGCCGATATTCTGGAGCGTGAGGGCTGGAAGGAGAAGTCGGTCGATAACCTGCTCGCTGCGATTGAGGCCAAGCGCAACCCTGATGCGGCGCG
>JANMBA010000195.1:0-9271 GCA_031360105.1 Novosphingobium sp. | reverse complement strand
CGGATCACTTCGAGTGCGCTGGCGGTGCGCAGCGTCACCTCAAGCACGGGCAGCCCGCCTGCGACCAGCGCCGTCGCAATCGCCACCGCGTGCGCGGCGTCTTCGATGACCAGCACCGGGATAACCGGGGCCGCGCGCATGATGTGTTCGATCCGGGTCACGGCAGATGCTCCTTGGCAAAGGCGGCGGCGGCACCGAACAGGCCGGGCTGCGGATGGGTGATCAGCTTGACCGGCAGCGCGGCCAGCAGCCCTTCAAACCGCCCCTTGGCCTTGAACCGGTTGGCAAAGCCCGATTGCAGCAGCGTAACGCGGATCCGTAGCCCCAGCCCGCCCGCGATCACCACGCCGCTGGCCCCTTGAGCCAAAGCGATATCGCCCGCGAACGAGCCGAGCGACAGGCAGAACCGGTCCACCGCAGCGGCGGCCAGACTGTCTTCACCGCTGGTGCCAAGGGCCCAAAGCGTGCGATCGTCCAGCGGCTGGATCGCGCGGCCTTCCATCCCGGCCAGTGCCTCGTAAATATCGACCAGCCCCGGGCCAGAGACCACACGTTCAGCTGAAACGCGGCGGTAGCGCTGGCGCAGCCGTGCAAGGATTGCGTCTTCGATGCTATCAAGCGGGGCATAATCGATGTGCCCGCCTTCGGTTGCTTGTACCCGGTAGCCGCCTGCATCGTCACGCCAGACGTGGGCGACACCCATGCCGGTGCCGGGGCCAAGCACGCTGAGCGTTCCGGCGGTTGGCAGGGGCGTGTCAGGCCCGGCCAGGTGGATAAAATGTTCAGGCCCCGCGCGGGCCACCGCATGGCCGACCGCGCCGAAATCATTAATCACGGTATAACGTGCCGCACCCAGCTTTTCGGGGATCAGCGCCGGGCGGATCACCCACGGGTTATTCGTGAAGCGGATGATCTCGCCGCCGACCGGCCCGGCCACTGCGATGGCGCAGGCCGGCGGCAGCGTGCCTCCTTGCAGTAGCGCAAAATGCTCCCACGCGGTCTGGAAGCTGGCGTGATCCTTGGTGTGCAGCGTGGCCGGTTCACCCAGCGCAATTGCGCCATCGGCGGCAATCTCGGCCGAGGCAAAGCGCGCATGCGTGCCACCGATATCGACTGTGACGATTTGTGTGGTCACAGCCCGGCCTCGGCCAGGATTGCCGATGCGCCCTCTTCGGCTCCGTCAGCGTAGTTCCGCAGCAGCGCGAACAGTTCACGGCCCATGCCCATTGCACTGCGCGGGGCGGAGACAGGTTCGCGCGCGGAAATGTCTTCGAGCACGGCGAGGGTGCCGGTGGTTGCGCAGAGCCGGATCCGGTCGCCATCGCGCAGATAGGCCAGTGCGCCGCCGGCCAGTGCCTCCGGGGTGACGTGGATTGCGGCGGGAACCTTGCCCGATGCGCCTGACATCCGCCCGTCAGTGACCAGCGCGACTTTGAAGCCTTTGTCTTGCAGCACGCCCAGCGGCGGGGTCAGCTTGTGCAGTTCGGGCATGCCGTTGGCGCGCGGTCCTTGAAAGCGCACCACCACGATTACGTCGCGGTTGAGCTCGCCCGCCTTGAACGCGGCCTGCACTTCGTCCTGCGTGGCGAACACGCGGCACGGGGCCTCGATCGTCCAGCGCTCAGGTTCGACCGCGCTGGTCTTGAACGTCGCCCGGCCCAGATTGCCTTTGACCAGCCGCATGCCGCCATCGGGCATAAACGGGCGCGCGGCGGGGCGCAGCATCGTATCTTCGCCGGACTCCACCGGGGCGGGCTCCCAGCTTAGCGTGCCATCGGACAGCACCGGCTCGGCTGCGTAACTGGCCATCCCGCCTTCGGCCACGGTCAAAATATCGCCGTGCGCGAGGCCCGCACCCAGCAATTCGCGCACCAAAAACGAGACCCCGCCTGCGGCGTGGAAGTGGTTCACATCGCCCGCGCCGTTGGGATAGACCCGCGCCAGCAGCGGTACCGCGCCCGACAATTCATCCAGATCCTGCCAGTCGAGCTTGATCCCGGCGGCGCGTGCCATCGCGGGCAAGTGGATCGCGTGATTGGTCGATCCGCCGGTGCACAGCAGGCCGACCGCGGCGTTTACGATCGCCTTCTCGTCCACCACCTGCGCCATCGGGCGATAATCCTCGCCCTCCCGTCCGATCACCGCCAGCCGGTGCACGGCGGCGCGGGTTAGCGCGGTGCGCAGCGGGGTGTTCGGCGGGACAAACGAGGCAGCGGGCAGATGCAAGCCCATCAGCTCGAGCATGATCTGGTTAGAATTGGCGGTGCCGTAGAAGGTGCAGGTTCCGGGGCTGTGATAACTCGCGCTTTCGCTTGTCAGCAGATCGGCGCGGCTGGCCTTGCCCTCGGCATAGAGTTGGCGGACCTTCTGCTTTTCCTTGTTGGCGAGCCCCGATGGCATCGGCCCCGAGGGAATGAAGATTGCGGGCAAGTGCCCGAACCGAAGCGCACCGATCACGAGGCCCGGGACGATCTTGTCGCAAATGCCGAGCAGCGCCATGCCGTCGAACATCGCGTGGCTCAGCGCAACCGCCGCCGCCATCGCAATCGCATCGCGGCTGAACAGCGACAGCTCCATCCCGTCTTGCCCTTGGGTGACCCCATCGCACATCGCCGGAACCCCGCCCGCGACTTGGCACGTGGCCCCCACTTCGCGCGCGTACAGCTTCATCGCCTCGGGGTAACGGCCATAGGGCTGATGCGCCGAGAGCATATCGTTGTAGGCGGTCACAATCGCCAGGTTGGGACCGCGCCCGTGCGCAATCGCGCCCTTGTCCTCCAGCGCGGCGGCGAACCCATGCGCCAGATTCGAACATGACAATGCGCCGCGCCCGGGGAACTTCTCCGCCTCGCGCCGGGTCAGCTCAAGATAGCGTCGGCGGCTGTCCTTCGACTTGTCGATAATCCGGGCTGTGACGCGCTCGATCACTGGGTGCAGGCGGGTCATACGGGCTTACTCATGCCACGTAACGCCGTCGCGTTCGGCTAGCGCGATCGCCGCCGATGGTCCCCAGTTGCCGGCCGGATAGGTTTTTGGTTTGACCGTATTTGCAGTCCAGTCGGCGCGGATCGCGTCGATCCAGCCCCACTGCGCTTCAACTTCGTCGCGCCGCACGAACAGCGTCTGATCGCCCTCGATCAGATCAAGGAGCAGGCGTTCGTAGGCAATCCGCTTTTTCGGACCGGCAAAAGCATCGGGCATCGTGATGTTGAGCGGAACCGGGCGCAGCCGAATGCCATCGCGGTCCAGTCCGGGCTCTTTGGCCATCAATTGCAGCTGTATGTTCTCTTCGGGCTGAATCCCGATGACCAGCGCATTGGGACTGGTCTTGGCCCCGCGAGAGGCAAAAATCGAATGCGGGATCGAACGGAAATTCACGACGATCTCGGTCTTGCGCTCGGGCATTCGTTTGCCAGTGCGCAAGTAAAACGGCACGCCCGACCAGCGCCAGTTATCGACGTGGGCCTTGAGTGCCACAAACGTTTCAGTGTCCGAGTCCTGGTCCAGTTCATCGTCATAACCGGGCACCGGCTGGCCATCGACCGCGCCCTTGCGGTATTGCCCGGTAACCACTTCAGCCGGCGCCACTTTGCGCAGTGCGCGCAGCACCTTGACCTTTTCGTCCTGGATGGGAGTGGCTTCGTAGCTGGTCGGCGGCTCCATCGCGAGCAAGGCGACCAATTGCAGCATATGGTTCTGGACCATATCGCGCAGCGCGCCGGTGCCGTCGTAATAGCCCGCCCGCGCTTCCAGCCCGACTGTCTCGGCGATGGTAATCTGGACGTGATCGATATGCGCCGCGTTCCACAGCGGCTCGAACATGATATTGGCAAAGCGCAGTGCCAGCAGGTTCTGCACGGTCTCTTTGCCAAGGTAATGATCGATCCGGAAGATCCGGTCTTCAGTGAACGCAGCGGCCACTGCGTCGTTAATCTCGCGGCTCGATCCAAGGCTGACGCCGAGCGGCTTTTCCAGTCCGATGCGGACTTTTTCGCCGGTCAGCCCGGCTGCACTAAGGCCCGCGATGGTTGGCTCGAACAAGCTGGGCGCGGTGGACAGGAAGATTGCCATGCCTTGGTTGATCGTACCGATTTCATCGGCAAGATCGGTGAAATGGCTGGTATCGTTGGCGTCGAGCACTTGATAGCGTAGCCGCGGCAGGAAGCTGTCGATTGCGCCTTTGCGAAAATCGGGCAGATATTTATCGAGCGCCACCCGGGCAAAGTCGCGGTACGTTTCATCGGTATAATCGGACCGGGCGGTGCCGATGATGGTGAGCTCTGGCGCGATCAGCTTGTCGTCGTGCAGCGCACACAATGAAGGCAGCAACATTCGCTGCGCCAGATCGCCGGTCGCGCCGAAAAGCAGCAGTCGGTCCGCAGTGAAGCTCATGCCCTATCACTCCCCGCGCCCAGCACGGTCAAGCGGGCGGGCATCAGCGGGTTAGCAGCCGGGGCCGGGGTGCGCCAGTGCGGCGCAGTGCATTTCAGCCGCGGGCGCGCTGTGAATACGTCTGCGAAACGCGCGCCTTGCGCCGCCGCGGCAGCCGCACCGGAGCGGCACCTTCGCGGATGATCGTGCTGCTGCGCGGATGATACTCTTCAGATGGCAACGCTTTGCCGAACAGCCAGCCTTGCACCATGCGGCACCCTTGCGCCTTAAGCTGATCGAGCTGATCGGGCTCTTCCACTCCCTCGGCCAGGGTGCACATCCCCAGCCGGTTGGCCAGCGCGATCACCGCAGCGACAATTGCGCGCGATTCTTCGCGGGTCGATAGGCTGGAAATGAAGCTGCGGTCGATTTTGATCTTGTCGAACGGAAAAGTCAGCAAATAGTTCAGCGAGGCATAGCCAGTGCCGAAATCATCGAGCGCAATCTTCAGTCCCAGCGCCTGCATCCGGCTCAATATATCGATGTTGGCCTCTGTATTGCCCAGCAGCACTCCTTCGGTAATCTCGAACTCGACCCGTCCGGCTTCAATCCCGCTATCGCCCAGCGCGTTGATGATCACCGGCAGCAGATTGGGGCTGGCGAATTGCACTGGCGACAAGTTGATCGCGATCACCTCTTTGCCCGGCCAGGTCGCAGCTTCGGCAAAAGCGGTGCGGATCACCCATTCACCGATTGGCACAATCAGGCCGGTTTCCTCGGCAATCGGAATAAAGGTATCGGGCGGGATCAGCCCGCGCACCGGATGCTGCCAGCGCAGCAGCGCCTCGTAGCCGGTTTTGACTTCGCTGGCGACGTCAACCAGCGGCTGGAGGAACATGCGCAGCTCGCCGCGCGATACCGCATAGCGCAAATCGCGCGCCAGTTCGTGGCGTTCGTGCAGCTTGGCATCCATGCCGGGCTCAAACATTTCCCATGTTCCGCGCCCGGCGGCCTTGGCCGCGCCCAGTGCGATGTCGGCATAGCTTTGCAGCTGCGCCTGTTGATCGGTGTGAAATGGCGCCAGCGCGATCCCCACGCTGATCGCACAGGGCAGTTCCTGCTCGTTGATCAGCAGCATCTCATCCATTGACAGGACCAGCAGCTCGGCCAGCCGCACCGCGTGATCGCAGGCATCGTCGCCGCTGACCGCGATGGCAAATTCATCGCTGCCCAGCCGCGCGACAATCGGTTCATTGCCGCCAAGGCCGCTGTCACCGACAATGCCGCACAGCCGCGTGGAGAACTGCCGCAAGAATTGATCACCAACCGGGTGGCCGTGCATATCGTTGATGCTCTTGAAGTGATCGATATCGCGCAGCAGCAAGGCTACGCGATCGCCATCCTGGTGAGTGTTGAACAATTCGGTCAGCGCTTGATTGAACCGGCTGCGGTTGGGCAGCCCGGTCAAGCCATCGAAATGCGCCATGTGCTGCGCGCGGTGTTCGGCTTGACGCTGCTCGGTGACATCGGCAATCACGCCGCGATAATCGACACCGTCGCCCGAGTGACTGGGGCGGCCGCTCACCGACCACCACCGCGGATCGCCGTTGTCGGTGCCGTCCAGCGCCACCACCACCGATCGCAGCGGGCGCGCCGCGATCAACGCCGCTTCGAGTTCGCTGCGGCCGGTTCCGGGCGCGAACAGGCTGGTCAGGCTGCGCCCGCGCAGTTGCTCGGCTGGTTCGCCGGCCGCCTGCGCAAAGCGCCGCGAGACATTTGCCAGCTGCCAGTGCGAATCGAGTTCGAACAGCCAGTCAGAACCGCTTTCTTCGTATTCGTTGAGCAGCAATTTGACCGTGCGGGCGGCGCTGTGCAGCTCGCGATCGGATAGAATGCGGGTTACGAACAGGTCGTGCGCGGTATAGGCCATCCGCACCAGCAGGCCGCTCGCGATTGCGAGCACGATGACGGCGGCATACGCCGGGTAAGTCTCCAACCGGCTTAGGCCGATAGTCAGCCCAGCCGTTTGCGCGGCGACGTAGATCAGCGCCGATTGGGGCAGGGTGCGGATCGTGTATGCCGCCGAGGCGATTTGGCAGATGCCGCACACCGCCAGCAGCAGTTGCACGCCGGGGGACAGCTGCGGCAACCACAGCGCGGTCAGCACGCCCAGGTTGAGCCCCAGCCACAGCGAATTTAAGCGAAACGCGGCGATGATTTTGACGGCTCGGCGTCGCCGCCGCCCGCGTTCAATCCCTTCGGCCAGCCACAACCGGTGCAAGCAGGCAGCGATCATCAAACTAGCGAACAAGGCGATATACCCGGCCGCCATCTCGCCGATCAGCATCAGCGTGATCACCGCCGCGTTCAGCAGCGTGCCCAGTACCATTGATCGGACCATGCGGATATGCGCAGAGATCAGCCGGTTATCGACCCAATCGCGCAGCTCGGCTGGAATGACAACGCGCAGCGCTGCCTGTTTGCTGACCATTTGGCTTGAATCCGACCCTGTTTTATCAGGGGTGCAGCCTTAGTCCGGCCACCGTTAATATTGTATGCGATGGCGGCGGTTGAACTTTGGCCGGGTTACCAGCCTTTACCGCAGCCCGGCCAAGCGCCTAGACCCGGCCAGACAAGGAGATTCGCCGTGCGTACAATTACTCTTTCGCTGGTCTTGGCGCTCAGCGCTGCGCTCGCAGTGCCGCAGCTATCGGCCAAACCGGTCCAATCGAAGGGCCATCCATTGGCCGAAGCGCAAACGCTGGATCTGGCCCAACGGCTGATCGCGCTGCGCTCGGTGCAGGGGGAGGGCAATCGTACCGGCGATGCGATGCAATTGGTCAAAGGCGCGCTGGTCGCGGGCGGCTGGCAAGGCAGCGATGTGACGATCACCCCGCTGGATGACACCGCCCATTTGATCGCCACCTGGCCGGGCAGCGATCCGTCGCTCAAGCCGCTGGTCATCTCGGGCCACATGGACGTGGTCGAGGCCAAGCCGTCTGACTGGCAGCGCGATCCGTTCACCCCGGTGACCGAGAACGGCTATCTGTTCGGGCGTGGGGCGAGCGATATGAAATACAGCGCGGCGATGGCGGTTTCTTCGCTGATCGAACTGCGCCGCCAGGGCTACAAGCCACGGCGCAGTATCGTGCTGGCGTTGTCGGGGGACGAAGAAACCTCGATGAAGACCACTCGAGTGCTGGCTGAAAAGTTGCGCAATTCGGAACTTGTGCTCAACATCGATGGCGGCGGCGGACTGCTGGACGAGAAAAGTGGCCGCGCGCTCTATCTCGCGTGGGACGGGGCGGAAAAGACCTATGTCGATTACAAGCTGGAGGTGACGAACCCCGGCGGGCACAGCTCGGCACCGCGCCCCGACAATGCGATCGTCCAGCTCGCGCAGGCGGTCGAAAAGGTCGGCACTTACCGCTTCAAGCCCGAACAGAACCAGGTGACCAAGGCCTGGTTCCTCAAAGCCTCGCAGTTCGAGGGTAATCCCGCGCTGGCCGGGGCGATGCGCGCCTATGCCGCCAACCCCGATGATGCGGCGGCGATCGCTACGCTACGCGCCAGCCCGGCGCACGTCGGCAAAGTCAGCACGACCTGCGTGCCGACCATGCTGAGCGGCGGCCATGCCCAGAACGCGCTGCCGCAGCGCGCCACTGCCAACGTCAATTGCCGAGTTTTCCCGGGTCACAGCCGCGAGGAAGTGCGCGCCGAGCTTGAGCGCGTGATCGGTATGCCGATGGTCAAAGTCACCGATGTCTCGGGCGGGGACACCACCGAATCGCCCGCCTCGGCGATGCGGCCCGATTTCGAGGCAGCGCTGACCAAGGCGGTGAAGCGCAGTTATCCGGGGATCGCAATCATCCCGAGCCAGGCCTCGGGCGCATCGGATTCGATGTGGTTCCGCGCCAAGGGCATCGACAGCTACGGGATGAGCCCG
Source organism: Novosphingobium sp. (assembly GCA_031360105.1). Taxonomy (GTDB): domain Bacteria; phylum Pseudomonadota; class Alphaproteobacteria; order Sphingomonadales; family Sphingomonadaceae; genus Novosphingobium. The sequence continues at coordinate 954 of JANMBA010000195.1, read as the reverse complement.
ATCTTCATGAAGGATTCGGACGACTTCTCGCACGGCCTCAACGAACGCGTGCCGCTGAGTAACACCGCGCCGGGGATCGTCTATTTCCTCAGCATGCTGACCGACTTGTCGAAATAAGCGCGTCGAGCTGGGCGCGGGCGATTGTGCTCGCTTCGGCCGCGCTGAATGCGCCGGGGGACAGGCTGAGCTCGAGCCACAACCCATCGACCAGCGCGGTGACGGCAATGGCAGTGTGGCGCAGCGTGGCTGGTGCGATCCCGCAAGCGGCGAGCAGCGCTTCGAGCCGGGACCGGAACCGGGCGTATTGCTCGTCGTGCTGGCGCGCGATGGCGGGGCGCGAGCGCACCAGGCTCCAGAACGCGATCCACGTGGCGAGCAGCTCGCCCGATGCGACCGGCGGGGTAAAGCTGGCGGTGACGTAGGCATCGAGCTGCGCGCGCGGATCGTTTCCGGCAGTGGCCAAGGCCTGATCGAGCGCGGCGCTGACTTGCGCTTCGACGTGCGCATAAGCCGCCGCCACCAGCGCATCGATGCCGGCAAAGTAGTGGCCGACCAGTCCCGGCGATACCCCTGCTTCCAGCGCAATCGCCCGCACCGAAGTCCCCGCAGCCCCCTCGCGCGCCAGCACCCGCGCGCAGGCCTCGATCAGGCTTTGGCGGCGGGCATCGGGCTCCGCTCGCGTAAAGGCGCGTTCGGCGCGGGTAAAGGCTGGGCTCGTGCGCACTTGCAGGAACCTAACACTTGTTATACGATCGTCCAACAAGCAATGCGGGACTCGGCACAATGGCGACCAATGCGTATCAGTCTCGGGCAGACATTGACGGCCTCGCGGCCGATCCCGACGCTGATTTTTCGCTGCCTGGCTGGACGTACCGCGACCCTGAATTCTTCGCCGCCGAAATGGACCGGGTAATCCGCCCGTCGTGGCAAATCGTGTGTCATATCAACGAGATT
>JANMBA010000159.1:0-1995 GCA_031360105.1 Novosphingobium sp. | reverse complement strand
GCGGCGTTGACCAGCGCGGTGCTGACCGCGCCGCAATCGAACGGGCTATCGTCGCTGCCATCGCAGGCCCGGTCATAGGTCACGATCACGCAAACCGGCGCATCGAACTGGCGAAAGCCGCGCAGAACCCAGTCTTGCCGGGCCGGAGCATCATCGCGGGCGATGCCCATCGCGCTGAACAATTGTTTGGCGACGCCGATCTGGCGTTCGCGGTGAACCCCGGAAAACGGCACGCCTTTGCGAAATTCGCGGCTGTCCGGCTCGCCGGCCAGGATCCGTTCGGTATTGCCCGCACGGATCTTGGCGAGCGGTTCGCCGGTGATCACGTGGAAGTGCCACGGCTGAGTGTTCATCGAACTGGGCGCGCGGATCGCCAGCGCCAATACTTCCTCGATCAGGTCGCGCGGCACCGGCTTATCCAGATAACCCCGGATCGAGCGGCGGCCCAAAATCACATCGTCGAATTCCATGACTTCCCCTGCATAATCTTAATCGTTCGGTTAAGGTCAGCCAATGGCGCGCGCTTCCGATCAGCGCAAACAAAAAGGGCGGCCCCGCAGGACCGCCCCGATTGATTGTGGCGCGAGCCTAATTAGCGCGAGTAAAACTCGACGACCAAGTTCGGTTCCATCTTGACCGGGTAAGGCACTTCATCGAGCGTGGGGACGCGCACGAAGCTGACTTTGTCGGTGCCGTCTGGCGCGACATATTCAGGAACTTCGCGTTCGGCGAGGCCCTGAGCTTCAGCGATCAGCGCCATGTCCTTGGCCTTGGCGCCCAAGGTCAAGACGTCGCCCGGGCGCACGCGGCGGCTGGCGATGTTGCACTTCACGCCGTTCACATAAATGTGGCCGTGCGAAACGATCTGGCGCGCCGAGAAAATCGTCGGCGCAAATTTGGCGCGGTAAACCACCATGTCGAGCCGCTGTTCGAGCAGGCCGATCAGGTTCTGACCGGTATCGCCCTTCATCTGCGACGCTTCCTGATAGGTGCGCTTGAACTGCTTTTCGGTGACGTCGCCGTAGTAGCCTTTGAGCTTCTGCTTGGCGCGCAGCTGAATTCCGAAATCGGAAACCTTGCTCTTGCGGCGTTGACCGTGCTGGCCCGGACCATAGGCGCGGCGGTTAACCGCGCTCTTGGGGCGGCCCCAGATATTCTCGCCCATCCGGCGATCTAATTTATACTTCGATGACTTGCGCTTAGACATGGCGCGTCTTTCCTTCGATTTGCATGGCCGGGCACGGTGCTCAGCCTCTAGTCCGGAACCGCACCACCCGGCCCACAGGCCGGATGCGAGGCAGGCTTCACCGGAGTGCCCGCTCAATTGCGAAGGCGCGCCCTTAGCCGGGCATGGCGCAGAGATCAAGCCGCGTTTGGCGGTTCAGGACTTAGTCGCGGCGCGGTCCTTTGCGCAGCGCCGACAGGACCCCGCGCAGTGTGCGCACTTCCAGGTGATTCCAGCCCGGTTTGGTCAGCACCGTGCGCAAGGTCAGCCGGTTCGTCTCGGCGCGCCCCGGGGGGTAAAAATAGCGGGTCGGCTCGAGCATCGTTTCCAGCTGCGCGATCATTCCCTCCAGATCTTCCTGCGGGGCTGGGGGGAGCAATTCCTCGACCGTCGGTTGCGCCAGCAGCGTTTGCTTTGACCATTCGTAAGCCAGCAAAATCACGGCTTGAGCAAGATTGAGCGAGCTGAATTCGGGGTTGATCGGCACAGTCACGATTGCCCGCGCGAGCGCGACGTCCTCGGTTTCCAAACCGGATCGCTCCGCACCAAACACAAAGGCGGATCGTCCAGCCTCAGCCCAAACGGCATGCGCCGCCTGTTCAGGCGTTAGCACGGGCTTGGTTACGCCCCGCTTGCGCACCGTGGTGGCATAGACCTGCACGCAGTCCGCCACCGCATCAGCCAGCGTTGGATAGACCTGCGCACCCGCCAGCACCAGGTCTGCGCCCGCTGCTGCTGGCCCAGCGCTGGGATTGGGCCAGCCATCGCGC
>JANMBA010000153.1:0-1667 GCA_031360105.1 Novosphingobium sp. | reverse complement strand
TGGCCGAGGCGTCATCCTGATCGGTCACAGCCAGGGATCGGGCGTGTTAAAACGCCTGCTTGCTGAGGAAATCGACGGCAAGCCGGTCCAGAAGCAGCTCGTCAGCGCCATTCTGCCCGGGACCAATTTCCTGGTTCCAGCCGGAAAGGTGGTCGGCGGCGATCTTAAATCAATTCCGCTGTGCACCGCGCAAGGCCAGACCGGCTGTGTGATCAGCTATGTTACCTTCCGCAGCGATGCACCGCCGCCCGCTAACAGCCGGTTCGGCCGAACGCAGGCACCGGGCATGAAAGTGGCGTGCGTCAACCCCGCGGCAATCGGCGGCGGCTCCGGGCCTGCCGATGCGTATTTCCCGGCGCAAACCAGCACTCTGTCGGAACAAGCGCCGACCATCTGGGCTCGCGGCAAGCAAATCACCACGCCGTTCGTCGAGGTGCCGGGGCTGGTCAGCGCGGAGTGCGCCGACCGAGACGGTGCCCAGTACCTGGCGCTGACGGTACATCCGGACGCCGCCGACCCCCGCACGGACACGATCCCCGGCGATATCGTCCAGGGCGGCTACCTTGCGCGCGATTGGGGCCTGCACCTGATCGACATCAATGCCAATATGGGGGGATTGATCTCCGTCGTGGCGGCCCAGCGTTCCAAATTCTGATTTGCCCTGCCTTGATTCTAGCAGCCTGCCATCATCGACAAGTAGTCCGGCAACGACGGTCTCGTCTACCAATTGGGCAAAGGGATGACCGGCCACGAGGCCGCCAATGGGCAGCCGACGTTTTGAGAGCTCTATTGCGCACGTGGGGGCGTAATGCGCCGGCCACGGCGCTCAGCCAGAATCGCAAGGTTCTTTGCATGAGCAGCGCGGGTGATGCGGAACATCCATACGCACGCCACCGACGCAAGATTTAGAACTACGATCGCGGCGACATAGCTTTTGCCGAGACGCGTCAGCGACTCTGGCGCAACGGTGCCTAGAATGGACTGTGTGGGAAAATCGGCGAAGTTGAGCAGCGCGGCGGTGGCGAGGACGCCGAGCCCCGATACGCACTTCTGCACGAAAATATTGGCGGCGAAGAAACCACCCTCCTCGCGCTGTCCCGTTCTGACCCCGTTTTCCTCGACCACGTCAGCGAGCATCACCGAGAAAAATATGCCCTGAATGATCAGCAGCGTGGTCGATACGGCGCCAGTGACGAACAAAAGCGACACCAGACGGTGCGATCGGCGCGGTGAGCTGCTGGCGCATGTCGCGGCGCGCGTCTGCTGGGTTGCCGCCCAAATCGCGCTCAATCTCGAACACGCGGTCGATGCGCTGCACGGCTTCCAAGGCCATTCGCGAGATATTGGCCGCACCTTTGCGGCGCTTGGCATTGGCGGCGATGTCGGCGAGTTCGAAGAAATATCGCCGTGCATGGGCCCAGCAGAACGCCCGTTTGAGCGGCGCTGGCACGCGATCCGGTTTGAGCAGCGCGTTGTAGCCTGCATAAGCGTCGGCTTGGATAATCCCGGTGTAGCCGGCCAAATGGGCTTGCGGATATTCGCAAGCCGTCTCCAAGTGGCGCAACATGGGCTGCGCGACTGCCCTAATCGCATCCGTTTGCTGTCAGTTGCATTCGCCTGGCTGCGCCAATGCGGGTGCTTCGTCTTTCAACACAAGCGTGCTCGTG
>JANMBA010000086.1:0-3191 GCA_031360105.1 Novosphingobium sp. | reverse complement strand
ACATTCCCATACCCCTTCAAATTTCAGGAAAAGCCCATGATCGGCGCCATTGCCAAGCGTATTTTCGGTTCGTCCAACGACCGCCTCGTCAAAAAACTGGAAAAGACAGTCGAGCAGGTGGGCGCGTTTGAACCATTGATCGAAGCGCTTAGCGATGCCGAACTGGCCGCGCAGACTGACAAGTTCCGCGGCTTGCTCCAGCAGGGCAGCACGCTTGATGATATCATGCCCGAAGCCTTCGCCACCGTGCGCGAAGCTTCAAAGCGCGTGCTCGGGATGCGGCATTTCGATGTGCAGATGGTCGGCGGGATGGTGCTGCACCGTGGTGAGATCGCCGAAATGCGCACCGGCGAAGGCAAGACGCTGGTCGCCACCCTGGCGGTCTATCTCAACGCAATTGAGGGCAAGGGCGTCCACGTCGTCACGGTCAATGATTACCTGGCGCGGCGCGATGCCGAATGGATGGGGCAAATTTACACTTTCATGGGGCTGACCGTGGGCGTGATCGTGCCCAATCTGTCCGAACCCGAGCGCCGCGAAGCTTATTATTCGGATATCACTTACGCCACCAACACCGAGCTGGGCTTCGATTATCTGCGCGATAACATGAAGCATGATCGTAGCGAAATGGTCCACCGGCCGTTCAACTATGCGATTGTCGATGAGGTGGATTCAATCCTGATCGACGAAGCCCGCACCCCGCTGATCATCTCTGGCCCGACCGACGACAAGAGCGATCTGTACGTCTCGGTCGATGCGATCGTAAAACAGTTGCTGCCCGAAGATTACGAAGCGGATGAGAAGACCAAGAACATCACGCTGACCGAGGACGGGGTCGAAAAAGCCGAACGGATGCTGGAGGATGCCGGACTGCTGGTCGGCTCGAATCTCTACGATATCGAGAATACGCAAGTGGTGCACCACCTCGACCAGAGCCTGAAGGGCGTGGTGATGTTCAAGCGCGACATCGACTATGTGGTCGAAAAAGAAAAGATCGTCATCATCGACGAGTTCACCGGGCGCAAGATGGATGGCCGGCGCTGGTCGAACGGGCTGCACCAGGCGGTCGAGGCCAAAGAAGGCGTGCAGATCGAGCCTGAGAACCAGACGATGGCCTCGATAACCTTCCAGAACTATTTCCGGATGTACCCGAAGATTTCGGGGATGACCGGCACGGCAGCCACCGAAGCGGCGGAATTTTTCGATATCTACAAGATGAATGTCGTCTCGATCCCGACCAATGTCGAAGTGCTGCGCGATGATCAGGAAGACGAGTTTTACAAGAACACCACCGACAAATTCCAAGCGATTGCCAAGCTGATCGGCGAGCGGGCGCAAGGCGGACAGCCGGTGCTGGTCGGCACCGTCTCGATCGAAAAAAGCGAGCTACTGAGCGAATATCTGACCAAGGAAGGCGTGAAGCACAACGTGCTCAACGCCCGCTTCCACGAAATGGAAGCGCATATCGTGGCGCAGGCCGGACGGATTGCAGCGGTGACCGTGGCGACCAACATGGCCGGCCGCGGGACCGATATCCAACTGGGCGGCAATTTTGAATTCCGCCTCGAAGACGAGTTGCGCGATCTGCCCGAAGGATCTGAACGCGACGCCGGGATTGAGCGGATCAGGGCCGAAGTGGCGGCTGAGAAAGCCCGGGTACTGGCCGCTGGCGGGCTGTGCGTGATCGGCACAGAACGGCACGAAAGCCGCCGCATCGATAACCAGCTGCGCGGGCGATCGGGCCGGCAAGGCGATCCCGGCATGTCGAAGTTCTATCTGTGCCTTGAAGACGATCTGCTGCGCATTTTCGGGCCGGACACGCTGTTCAGCCGGATGATGAATTCGAACCTGGCCGACGGCGAGGCAATCGGCTCGCGCTGGCTGTCAAAGGCGATTGAGACCGCGCAGAAAAAGGTCGAGGCGCGCAATTACGACATCCGCAAGCAAGTCGTCGAATACGATGATGTGATGAACGATCAGCGCAAGGTGATCTACGAGCAGCGCGCCGATATCATGGACGCCGATACGCTCGACGATGTGGTGCAGGACATGCGCTATGACACCGTCAATGCGCTGGTCGGCGATGCCTGCCCGCCGGGGTCCTATCCCGAGCAGTGGAATATCGACGGGCTCAAGGCGCGGGTACTCGATGTGCTCGGGCTGGACGCGCCAATCGACGATTGGCTGCGCGAGGACGGGATCGAACCGCAGGACATTGAACAGCGTTTGGCCGATGCCGCCGATGCCAAGATGGCGGACAAAATGGGCGAAGATGCCAGCGTCTGGCGGCAGGTCGAAAAGCAGATCCTGCTCGAACGGCTCGATCATTACTGGAAAGAACATCTCGCCACGCTTGATGCGCTGCGGCAGGTGGTCGGGCTGCGGGCCTATGCCCAGAAAACCCCGATCAACGAGTACAAGCAGGAAGCGTTCGGGCTGTTTGAACGGATGCTCGAAGCGATCCGCGAGGATGTAACCCGGATCTTGATGTTGAGCGTGCTGCAAATGCCCGAAACCGCGCAGCTGCCCGAACTGCCCGATTTCCTGACCGGCCACATCGACAGCCTCAGCTTTGACGATGCCAGCAATGCCCGCACCCCCGGGGCGGCGGCGATGATGGGCGCGCTGGGAACCGGTACCGCAGTGTTGCCTGCGCCCGGCGATGGTGATCCCTATGCCGATCTTGGGCTTTCCCGCAATGCGCCGTGTCCGTGCGGGTCGGGTGAGAAGTACAAACACTGCCACGGTGCCGCCGGCTAAGCCCGCCGTATGACCTGGCTGCCACCCGCCTTCTTCGCCACCGCGCTGCTGTATGCGTCGGTCGGGTTCGGCGGTGGTTCGACTTATAACGCGCTGCTATCACTGGCGCAGTTCGATTACCGGCTGCTGCCGATTGTCAGTCTGGCTTGTAACGTGGTGGTGGTCAGCGGCAGCATCGCGCGGTTTGCCCGCGCGGGCGCGGTGCCATGGCGGCGAGCGCTGCTGCTCGCGCTGATTGCCGCGCCGCTGGCGTTGCTGGGCGGGTTGACCCCGATCAAGCAAGCGACCTTTCTGGTCCTGCTGGGCCTTAGCCTGATCGCCGCCGGGCTGGCGCTGTTCGTGCCGCGCGCAGCAGAAGCCGAAGCCGAGCCGACGCCATTGGCGCGGTGGATGCCGCTGGCGGTGGCCCCACTGGGCTATCTGGCCGGGCT
>JANMBA010000081.1:0-2458 GCA_031360105.1 Novosphingobium sp. | reverse complement strand
CGCCCGGCCAGCGCCATCTCGCGCACCGATCCTTGCGGCAGCGGCCCGCGGTCTTCGCCGTCCCAACCGGCGAATACCGGCCCGGTGCTGAGCGGAACGCGCGGATTGACCAGCAGCACCGGAGTTCCGGGCAGATCGCTGGCGAGTTCGGTCAGATCAGTCCCCGTCCCGCGCCCGATACAGGTGATCGAGCGGACGCAGGCCGGAACGTCCGCGCCAAGTTTTGCCGCACGATTTGGCCAGTCAGCAGGCAAGCCATGCTGCGCCTCGACCATCCGGAACACCGCCCCCGCGTCCGCCGACCCGCCGCCCAGGCCAGCCGCCACCGGCAGGTTCTTTTCCAGCGTCACCGCCCAGCCCGGCCCATGCGGCAGAGCGAGGAGCGCCTTCGCCACGATGTTGTTAAACGGTTCAGTTAGTTGCTGAGCAAACTGACCAACTGCTCTGAGCTCATCGCGCTCTGCCGGGCGCGACGACAGCACGTCCCCCGCATCCACAAACGCGAACAGCGTCTCCAGCTCATGATACCCATCATCCCGCCGCCGCCGGACATGCAGCGCCAGGTTGAGCTTGGCGTAAGCGGTTTCGATCACTTCCAAGAGTCTCCCCCTTTGGGGGAGGTGGCCGGAGCGGAGCGAAGGTCGAAGGGGGCGCGCACCATGCCCCCACCGTCAGCCCTGCGGGCTGCCACCTCCCCCAAAGGAAGAGGCACTTCCTGCCTACATATTCGGGTAATTCGGGCCACCCCCGCCCTCCGGCGTGACCCAGTTGATATTCTGGTTGGGGTCTTTGATGTCGCAGGTCTTGCAGTGGACGCAGTTTTGCGAATTGATTTGGTACTTCGGGGTGCCGTCGGCGTTTTCCAGCCACTCATAGACCCCGGCCGGGCAATAGCGCGTTGAAGGCCCGCCAAACACACCCAGTTCGCTGACCTTTTGCAGTTCAAGGTCTTTGACCTGCAAATGCACCGGCTGATCCTCGGCGTGGTTGGTGAACGATTGCGCCACTGACGACAGCCGATCAAAACTGATCACATTATCGGGCTTGGGATAGGCGATCGGCTTGTACAAATCCGCGCGGCCAGTCTTGGATGCATCGCTGCGGTGCTTCATTGTGAACGGCAAGCGAATCCCGAGGTATTCAAGCCACATCACCACGCCCGCGATCAGCGTGCCGAGCGTGCCCCCAAATTTGGCCACGATCGGTTCGAAGTTGCGCACCATGCGCAGCTCCTTCTCAACCCAGCTGCCGCGATAGGCGTCTGAATAGCCGGTCAGTTCATCGTTGCCGCGTTGCCGCGAGATGGCGTCGGCAGCCGCCTCGGCCGCCATCATGCCGCTCTTCATGGCGGTGTGGCTGCCCTTGATCCGAGGCACGTTGAGGAACCCTGCCGTGCAGCCGATCAGCGCGCCGCCGGGGAAAGTCAGTTTAGGCACCGACTGCCAGCCGCCATCGCAGATCGCGCGCGCGCCATAGGAAACGCGTTTGCCGCCCTTCAGAATTTCAGCGATCGCGGGGTGCGTCTTCCATTGCTGGAGTTCTTCGAACGGCGAGACATAGGGGTTTTTGTACCCGAGCCAGACGACATAACCGAGCGCGACCTGGTGATTGGCCTGGTGGTAAAGAAACCCGCCGCCAAAACCGTCGTCATCAGCGATCGGCCAGCCCTGGGTATGGATCACCCGGCCCGGTACGTGCTGGTCCGCCGGGATATCCCACAGCTCCTTGATTCCGATGCCATAGACTTGCGGCTCGGCATCGGCGTCAAGATTGTACTTCGTCTTCAGCTGCTTGGTCAAATGACCCCGTGCACCTTCGGCAAACAGGGTGTATTTGGCGTGGAGTTCCATGCCGGGCTGGTAATCGCTTTTGTGGCTGCCATCTTTGGCCACGCCCATGTCCTGCGTCGCCACGCCCATAACCGAGCCATCATCGTTGTAGAGCACTTCGGAGGCCGGGAAGCCGGGAAAAATCTCGACCCCCAACCCTTCGGCTTGTTCGGCCAGCCAGCGGCACAGGCTGCCAAGGCTGCCGGTGTAGGTGCCCTTGTTGTTGAGAAACGGCGGCGCGATGAAATGCGGGACGGCGAACTTGCCGGTTTTGGTTAGCGCCCAATGCTGATTATCGGTCACCGGGGTCTGCGCCATCGGGCAGCCCTGTTTGCGCCATTCGGGCAGCAGTTCATCGAGCGCGCGCGGATCGACCACCGCGCCCGACAGGATGTGCGCGCCGATCTCCGAACCTTTTTCGAGGATGCACACGGTCAGCTCGGCGTTGACCTGCTTGAGCCGGATCGCCGCGGCCAGGCCAGCGGGTCCGCCGCCGACGATCACCACGTCGTAAGCCATCGATTCGCGTTCGCTCATGGTCCTGATATCCCTGACGTGCGGCGTGGTCCGCGCGCAGCAAGCCTTGATTGCTGGGTCCCGGCGGGTCAAGAGCCTTCCCATGTCCGCCG
>JANMBA010000079.1:0-1651 GCA_031360105.1 Novosphingobium sp. | reverse complement strand
CTCGCGTTCAGCTCGACCTTGAGGCCCGGCTTCCACGCCAGTTTGACCGCTTCAGCCTCGCCCAGCGCCTTTTCCAGCTCGCGGCTGACCGGGTGGAGCACGTCGATGCTGGTCCAGATTGCGTGGCCCTCGGCATCGCTTTCGATATCGTCGGCCCCCGCCTCGATCGCGGCTTCTAGCACAGTATCCTCATCGCCTGCGCTGGCCGGATATTCGATCAGCCCGAGCCGCTCAAACCCGTGGCTGACCGCGCCCGATGCACCCAGATTTCCCCCATTTTTGGAGAAGGCGATGCGGACATTGGTGGCGGTGCGGTTACGGTTGTCGGTCAGCGCCTCGACGATCAACGCAGTCCCGCCCGGGCCATAGCCTTCATAGCGGATTTCCTCGTAATTCTCGCCGTCGCTGCGGCTCGCCTTGTCGATTGCCCGCTGGATATTTTCCTTCGGCACCGATTGCGCTTTGGCGGCGTTGACCGCTGCGCGCAGCCGCGGGTTCATATCGGGATCGGGCATGCCCATCTTGGCCGCGACGGTAATTTCGCGGCTCAACTTGGAAAACGACGCCGAACGCTTTTTGTCCTGCGCGCCCTTGCGGTGCATGATATTCTTGAATTTGGAATGGCCGGCCATTGGGTCCACGTCTTGTCACTAGGGGATGAAGCGGTTCCACACCCCTAGCTGAGAGCGCGGTCAAGGGCAATTAGCCCAGTCCAAGCGCGGCCTTATAGAGATCGAGGATCGCTTCCATTTCGGCCCGGTCATCGGGCTTCATTTTGCGCAGCGCAACCACTTTACGCATGATTTTGGCGTCATAGCCGACCGCCTTGGCTTCGCCGTAAACGTCCTTGATATCATCGGCGATGCCCTTTTTCTCTTCTTCGAGGCGTTCGACCCGCTCGATCAGCAGGCGCAGGCGGTCGTCGGTGGTTTCGGCCATGGGGTAACTCCGGGGGTTTGGTGAATCGGTTGAGCGCGCGGTAGCCGGGCGCGGGGATTCGGGCAAAGACTGGGCTGTGGAAATCCTTGGTCCTCTCCATTTTGCGTAGCCAAATGGAGAGGACCTTTAGGCGTTCTTCGCCACGCTCGCCGCCATCCGCTCAAGCTGCTCGGGCGTTGCCTCCGACTGGAACCGCGCCTTCCACTCTCCGGCCGGCAGGCCGTGGATCACCTCACGTGCGGCGGCCTTGTCGAGCGGCGCACCCGCCTCGACGATCCAGTCCGACAGGCAATTGCGGCAGAAGCCCGACAATCCCATCAGTTCGATATTCTGCGCATCGTGCCGGTGCCGCAAGTGCCGGACCAGCCGCCGAAAGGCCGCCGCCGCCACCGCATCATCCAGCGTTTCAAGCGGGTCGGCAGGGTCTGCATTCGTATTTTCAGAGCAGCTCATCGGGGATTCCTTGGGTTTTCGCGGCACCTTTGCCATAGAGGAGGCCAAAATTGGAAGAGGTAACGGTGGCAAAGCTCGATCTACGCGGTCGCAAGATCAAAATTCTGGCCACCTTGGGCCCGGCCAGCTCCAGCCCCGAGATGATCGAGAAGCTGCTGCGCGCGGGCGCCGATGCGTTTCGCGTCAATATGAGCCACGGCGATCACGCCACGCATACCCAGACCATCGCCGCAATCCGGATGGTGGAAAAGCAGGTCGG
>JANMBA010000072.1:0-2592 GCA_031360105.1 Novosphingobium sp. | reverse complement strand
CGCTGAATGTCGGCAATCCGCACGTGGTGTTTTTCGTGCCCGATTGCGGCGCGGTTGAACTTGACCGGCTCGGCCCCGAGATTGAGCACGATCCGTTGTTTCCAGACCGGATCAACGTCAATGTTGCCACCATCGAAAGCCGCAGCCGGATCCACCTCAGGGTCTGGGAACGCGGCGTGGGTGAAACCCGTGCTTGCGGCACCGGGGCCTGCGCCACCGCAATCGGGGCGATGCGGCGCGGGCTGACGGACCGCACGGTTACCGTTGCGCTGGCGGGCGGCGAGCTGGTGATCAGCTGGACCGAAGCGGGCACGATCCGCATGACCGGCCCGGCGGCGGAGAGCTTTCGCGGGACGTTTGAAGCTGCCGACTACGGAGCCGCAGGTTGAGCCTCCAAGTCATCTCGCTTGGCTGCCGGCTCAATCTGGCCGAGAGCGAGACGTTGCGCGCGATGCTGCCTTCAGGCAGCGATCTGGTGGTGATCAACAGCTGCGCGGTCACGTCAGAAGCGGTGCGCCAGACCCGGCAGGCGATCCGCCGCGCCCGGCGCGATCATCCAGCCGCACGGCTGCTGGTGACCGGCTGCGCGGCCGAGGTTGAGCGCGCTGCCATCGCGGCGATGCCCGAAGTCGATGGGCTGATCGCCAACGCTGCCAAGCTCGATCCGCGCGCGTGGAATGTGCCGGTGACGGCCCCGGCGTTTGACCAGACCCGCCACAGCCGCGCGTTCATCGCGGTGCAGAACGGCTGCGATCATGCCTGCACCTTTTGTGTGATACCGCAGGGGCGCGGGGCCAGCCGCTCGCTGGCGGTGCCGGCGGTGCTGCACGAAGTCGAACGCCAGCTGGCGCGCGGCGCAATAGAGGTCGTACTGACGGGCGTCGATCTGACCAGCTGGGGTCATGACTTGCCCGGCGCACCGCAGCTCGGCGCGCTGGTCGCGGCGATTATTGCGGCGTTCCCGGCGCTTGAGCGCTTGCGGCTCTCGTCAGTCGATGGTGCCGAGATCGATCCGCTGCTATTTGAACTGATCGCTGGCGAGCTGCGCGTGATGCCGCACCTCCACCTCTCGCTCCAACACGGTAATGACTTGATCCTCAAACGGATGAAGCGTCGCCACTCGCGCAGTGACGCGGTGCAGCTGGTGACCAAGCTGCGCGAACGGCGCCCCGACCTGGCGCTGGGGGCCGATCTGATCGCGGGGTTTCCAACCGAAGATGCCGCCGCGCACGGCGATAACCTGTCGATCATCGCGGAACTGCGCGTCGTCCACGGTCATGTCTTCCCGTATTCGCGCCGCCCTGGCACCCCGGCTGCGCGGATGCCGCAACTCGATCGGCCGGCGATCAAGGCGCGCGCCGCCGAACTGCGCGCCGCCGTCACACAGCAGCGCAGCGCCTGGCTCACCAGCCAGCTCGGCCAGCCGCTCAGTGTGCTTGCAGAGCGCGACGGAACCGGCCATGCGCCCAGCTTCGCCCGGGTGCTGCTGCCCCCCGCCACGCCAGCCGGAACCATCGTGACCGTGACCCCGACCCGCATCATCGAAGGCCTGCTGGCATGAGCGCTGAAAGTTGGAGCGACCGCGTGCTCGGCGGCTTTCGCAAAACGTCTGAGCGGCTGGGCGAAAACCTCGCCGGGATCATTAGCAAAACCCGGCTCGACGATAGCCAGCTCGACGAACTCGAAGACGCGCTGATCCTGTCCGATCTGGGCCCGCGCACCGCCGCGCGGATCCGCGAACGGTTGGCCGGTGAGCGGTTTGAGCGCGGGGCCGATGCGCCCGCGATCAAGGCGGCGGTGGCCGAGGAGATCGCCGCGATCCTGCGCCCGGTGGCCAGGCCGCTCGACGTGGTTGCCTTCCCGCGCCCGCAAGTGATCCTGGTAATCGGCGTCAATGGCTCGGGCAAAACGACCACCATCGCCAAACTGGCGCACTATTTTCAGGAGCTTGATTACAGCGTGATGCTGGCTGCGGGGGATACTTTCCGCGCGGCGGCCATCGGGCAACTGGCGATCTGGGCCGAACGCGTGGGGGTGCCGATCATCACCGGGCCCGAAGGCGGCGATCCTTCGGCGGTGGTGTTCGATGCGGTCAAGGCGGCGACCGAGCAAGGGATCGACGCGCTGATCGTCGATACCGCCGGGCGGCTCCACAACAAGCGCGAACTGATGGACGAGCTCGCCAAAATCCGCCGCGTGCTGGGGCGGCTCAATCCCGCAGCGCCGCATGATGTGGTGCTGGTGCTCGATGCCACCAACGGCCAGAACGCGTTGCAGCAAATCGAAATATTCAAGGAGGTGGCCGGAGTGACCGGACTGATCATGACCAAGCTTGATGGCACCGCGCGCGGCGGCGTGCTGGTGGCGGCGGCCGAGCAATACGGCTTGCCGATCCATGCGATCGGGGTCGGCGAAAAGCTCGATGACTTGCGCCCGTTCGATCCCGATCTGGTCGCCCGCGTGATTGCAGGGGTGGCGTGATGGCAGCGGCTGCACCCAAGGCGAAAGCCAAATCCGGCTGGCTCAACATCGCGGTCGATTACGCCCCGGTGCTGGTGTTTTTCCTCAGCTATCGCCACTTTTCCCCCAGCG
>JANMBA010000032.1:0-1756 GCA_031360105.1 Novosphingobium sp. | reverse complement strand
CGGTGCTGCGCCCGGCAAACGCGGATTTCGCTGCTGCGGAACATGGCTGAGCGCTGGTAACCCGCGCACCGGCCCATGCCCCGGAGATCCGCCAAATGGTGCATTTTAACGGGAATTTTCCGTGGGGCTTAAGGTTAAACCAGAGTTGCCGGGAAATTCGCAGGATTACAGGCCAAACAACATGGCCGCAGCGTTGCCATGTCAGCGCCTTCAAGGTATGAGAGTTTAGAAGATGAGTTGGGTTCAATTGGAGAAAATCGTGGGTAAAGGAAGTGGCGATAGCGCTTCTGGGCACCCGCGCCGGAACGGTGATGTGCCCGAAAAGCGGGCCGGTCGCGCGGTTTCAGCGCGCGCTCCACCGGGCTGGGCCCAAGGGCGGCAACGTCTATACGACGAAGTTGTCGACGAGGAATTGCCGCCTGAATTTGCCGACCTGCTTAACCAGCTCGATCAAATTTCTGATGACGGCTGACGCACACAAAGCGCCTGACGACGCTTTCAAGAAACAGCTCGCCGCGACGATTCCGCACTTGCGCGCATTTGCGCGATCGCTGTGCGGGCGGCCCGATTTCGCGGATGATCTGGTTCAGGAAGCGACGTTGAAGGCATGGTCAGCGCGCGAGCGGTTCGAGCCTGGCACCAACATGCGGGCCTGGACCTTCACGATCCTGCGCAATTGCTACCTGACCGAAATGCGCCGCAACAAATTTGTCGGCGATTATGACGAAGGGGTGGCCGAGCGCACGCTGCAGGCGCCGATGGGTCAGGAAGATCCGATGCATCTGGCGGATATGCGCCGCGCGCTGATGCAGCTGCCGCCTGAGCGGCGTGAAGCCATCCTGTTGGTTGGCGCGGGTGGCTTTTCTTATGAAGAAGCTGCAGCAATCTGTCAGACTGCGGTCGGCACCATGAAAAGCCGCGTCGGCCGCGCCCGCGCCGCTTTGACCGAAATGCTTGAGGGCGATGGCTTGCCTGAACGGGAGCCAACCAGCGCAGTTTCGGCGCACGATGCGATCATGAGCGATCTGGCGCTGGCCGCAAATCGCGTGCGTTAAAAAGGACAGTCGGGCTGCTGACCGGGAACCACCCAGCCTGCTGCGCGTTTAGGATTTAGTTGGTGTCTTCGGGCATCTGCCAAGGGGGTGGTCACTATGCTCTCACAAAGAGAATCGTGACCGCACTCCGACAGCCGGAGGTTGAAAGCGCCGACACCGAGCACGGCGAGGGCAATTGCAAGGCTGCCAAGAAGTACACATACGCAGCGTCCTGAGATGGACCGGGACGATCTGCGTTGATGAAAAGACGGCGTGCGCACTTAATTGCGTGCTCGCCGTCTTTTTTCGTGGAGCGCAGGCCATGGCGGATAATGCAGAAAGTCAAGATAGCTCGGCGGATCAAGCCGCTGATGCCCTGCTGCCGCCCGCGCCAGATCGCACTTTATCGGTGATAGTGTTGCTGCTCGGATTGGGGCTGCTGCTCGCGCTGCCATTTGTGCTTTCGGCTGGTGCGGCGTTTTTCCTGCCGGTCCTGTCAGCGATGGTCATTGCGGTCGTGCTGTCTCCGCTGGCCGATGCCCTCTGCCGGACCGGACTGCCCAACTGGCTGGCGGCGCTGCTGTCAGTGCTGGTGCTGATATTCATCATGGTCGGCGGGGTGCTGCTGATCCTGCAACCAGCGCTCGATCTGGCGGACCGGATGCCTGAAATCTCCAAGGCGATCGGCGCGCGCGCCGCGGAACTGCGTGGGCTGGTCGCAT
>JANMBA010000030.1:0-5100 GCA_031360105.1 Novosphingobium sp. | reverse complement strand
CCAAGTTCGGGTTCGATCTGGCCGGCGATCCCAAGACCGGGCCGCACTTGAGCAGCAAGCCGGATCATATCCGCGAGGTCGTCGATGCTTCGCTGAAACGGCTGCGGACTGACCGGATCGATTTGCTGTACCAGCACCGGGCCGACCCCGATGTGCCGATGGAAGACGTGGCTGGCGCGGTGAAAGAGCTGATCGCGGCGGGCAAGGTCAAGCATTTCGGGCTGTCTGAAGCAGGCCCGCAGTCGATCCGCCGCGCCCACGCGGTGCAGCCGGTCACCGCCTTGCAAAGCGAATATTCGCTATGGCAGCGCGAGCCTGAGGCCGAAATCCTGCCGCTACTCGCGGAACTGGGAATTGGCTTCGTGCCCTACAGCCCGCTCGGCCGGGGGTTCCTGACCGGCGCGATCACCAGCGAAACCGCATTCGACAAAAATGACTTCCGCGCCCGTCTGCCGCGCTTCCAGCAGGAGGCGATGGCGGCCAACACCAAGCTGGTCGAATTGATCCAGGCCATTGCCGCAGGGCTTGAAGCAAGCGCCGCGCAAGTGGCTCTGGCCTGGTTGCTCGCCCAGCAGGACTGGATCGTGCCGATTCCCGGAACCACCAAGCTGAACCGCTTGCAAGAGAACCTTGCGGCCACCGAATTGACGCTGAGCGCCGAACAGCTGGCGCAGATCGACGCGGCCAGCAAAACGGTAGAGATCATCGGCGCGCGCTATCTGCCTGCAATGGAAGCCGCAACGGGGCGGTAATTGAAATGCCCTCTTACTTACCCCCCCTCCACGTTGGGGAGGGGTCGGGGGTGGGAGTTCGGCACCAGCGCGGAACCGCCAGCGCCCCCCAACGTGACGAAGGGTTCAGCCGCTAAAAATCGCCGCGATCCTTGCGGATTGTGAACCACCTTTGCACATTGGCGTTGTGCTCGGCGAGCGTAGCGGCAAACGCATGCCCGCCGCTGCCATCGGCGACCATGTACAGCGCGCCGGTTTTGGCCGGGTTGAGCACGGCAAAGATGGCCAGCTTGCCCGGATTGGTGATCGGTCCCTTGGGCAGGCCAAACATGCTGTAAGTGTTGTAATCGTTGACCGCGTTAATTTCCGACTGGCGAATCCGCCGCCCCAGCGGTTTGCCCTTGGTGATCGGGTAGATGATCGTCGGGTCAGCCTGCAGCTGCATGCCGGTGCGGATGCGGTTCGAATAGAGCCCGGCGACCATCGGGCGCTCGCTGGGTTTGCCGGTTTCCTTCTCGACGATCGAAGCCAATACCACCGCTTCCGCCGGGGTTTTGGCGACCGTATCGGGTGAGCGTTTGGCCCACAGTTCGGCCAGGCTACGCTGCATCGCGGCCTGCATCCGCAGCACCACCGCCTGACGGCTCTCACCTTTCTCGATCTCGTAGGTATCGGGCAGGACCGACCCTTCGACCGGGACTTCGATGCTGCCGGTCAAGCTGGAATTGGCCATCAAGCGGTCATAGACCATGATCGACGGCATCCCTTCGGGCACGGTCACGAACCGCCGCAACACATCGTCGCTGGCGATGATGCTGAGGATCCGGGCCATTGAAGCGTGCCCTGGCAGTTTGAATTCACCGGCCTTGATCGTCGATCCCGCGCCAAAAATCCGCGCGCGCAGTTTGAATGCAGCCGCGGAGCCGATCGCGCCTTCCTTGGCCAGCTGGTCTGCCACGCTCGACAAGCTGGAGCCATCGGCAACGATGAACGCGGTGTCCTGCTTGAGCGGTCCGCTCCACACCCAGCCCGCGCCGAGCCAGCCCAGCGCGGTCAGCAGCAGCGCCGCCGCGACCGCCAGCGGCAGACAGCCCCAGCGCGTCCCCAGCATTAGTCTTCGATCGCTTTGACGATCACCGAGGCGTTGGTTCCGCCAAACCCGAACGAGTTGTTCAGCGCCGCGCGCACCCGGCGCTGTTTGGCCACGTGCGGCACCAGATCGACGCCTTCGGTGCCCTCGTCGGGATCATCGAGGTTAAGCGTGGGCGGCACGATCTGATCGCGGATCGCCAGAATGCAGAAGATCGTTTCAACCGCGCCGGCTCCGCCCAGCAAATGCCCGATGGCGGATTTGGTGCTGCTCATCGAAGCACCGCTCAGATCGTCACCCAGCACGCGTTTGACCGCGCCCAGTTCAATCGTGTCTGCCATCGTCGAGGTGCCGTGCGCGTTGACATAGTCGATATCGCCCGGCTCCATCCCGGCCTTGCGCATCGCCATCCGCATCGACAGCTCGGCACCCCGGCCCTCCGGGTGCGGCGCAGTGACATGATAGGCATCGCCCGACAGGCCGTAGCCAACCACCTCGGCATAAATTTTCGCGCCGCGCGCTTTGGCGTGTTCGTATTCTTCGAGCACCACCACGCCCGCGCCTTCGCCCATCACGAACCCATCGCGGGCTTTGTCATACGGGCGGCTGGCTTGCTCGGGACGGTCATTAAAGCTGCAATTGAGCGCGCGGGCCTGCGCAAATCCGGCCACGCCCAGCGGGTTGACGGTGCTTTCGGACCCGCCCGCCAGCATGATATCGGCATCGTCGTCCTTGATCATCCGTGCGGCGTCGCCGATCGAATGCGCGCCGGTCGAGCACGCCGTGACGACCGCGTGATTTGGTCCCATCAGGCCGTATTTGATCGAGACTTGACCTGAGATCAGATTGATCAGGCGCCCGTGGACGAAGTGCGGCGAGACCCGGCTGGGGCCCTTTTCGTGCAGCACAATCGATTCGCTTTCGATCCCCGGCAGCCCGCCGATGCCCGAGCCAATCGAGCAGCCAGCACGCTCTTTGGTCGCCTGATCCATCTCGAGCAGTCCGGCGTCTTCCAGCGCTTGCCCGGCTGCATCGATCCCATAGATGATAAACGGATCGACTTGCCGCTGAACCTTGTGATCGATCCGCTTGTTCGGATCAAACCCCCACGGGTGATCGGGCGCCTTGATCTCGCACGCGATGGTGCATTTGTGCTCGGTGGTATCGAACCGGGTGATCTGGCCCGCGCCGCTCTTGCCGGCAATCAGGTTAGCCCAGGTGGTTTCGACATCGGCCCCCAGCGGGGTAACCAGGCCAAGCCCGGTAACGACAACACGGCGCATACTTCTCTCCGCACTACTCAAATGCAACAGGCCCAGCCCACTGAGGGGCTGAGCCTGTCAAAGACCTGCGCCGAGGTCAAACCGCATCGCAGCTGCGATGGGCGAAACAGCCCGGCCTAGCTGCCAAAGGCAATCAGCCTTTGTGCTCGTTGATGTACTTGATCGCATCCGAGACGGTCCCGATTTTCTCGGCCGCATCATCAGGGATTTCAACGCCAAACTCTTCTTCGAAAGCCATCACAAGCTCAACGATATCAAGCGAATCGGCGCCCAGATCGTCGATAAAGCTGGCGTCTTCGGTGACCTTGTCAGCTTCAACACCGAGGTGTTCGACAACGATCTTCTTAACCCGGTCGGCGGTGTCGCTCATGGTAGTTCCCTTCGTGAACGGCAGATGAAATATGGTTGGCCTTCGCCCTAGAGAACGCGGCGCACGCTGGCAAGAGGGCGCGCTGTGTGATTCAGCGCACCCCGATGCAACGGACGCCGTATTGCGGCATTTTGCGATCGGCAGTCATCAATGCTGCGGCCTCCGCCATAGTTTGGGCGATGAGCAAATGGTCGAACGGATCGCCATGTTTCGCAAACTCCGGCAAGTTTTCAAGCTCTGCCAGATGCCGAGCTTCGATCCCGATGAAAACGAGCCCCGCATCAGACGCCATTCGAAAAAGGGCTGAACCTGAAAGTTCGAACTTCCCCTGACGATGCTTGATCGAAGCCTCCCAGCAGGACGCTGCGCTGAACAGAACATCTACCGACCCGCTTGCAATCAGTGCCCGAGGCCGTGGCCCTAGCTTAGGATCGTCTTTGAGCCACCACACCAGAACATGCGTATCGAGCAACACCTTCATAGGCCGAGCAGCTGGCTTTCATCGAACAGCAAATGGTTAGCCGGGTCGCCGTCATCCCACGGCTCGGTCTGAAGTTTCTCAAAAAACTCCAGCATTTCGAGCGACCATTCATCCCAATCGTCGGGCAAATCCTTCAATTGCTCGCGCATCGAGCCCGGCTGACGCGGCTTGCCGTCCTTGGTGTAAACCCATTTGCCATCGACCAGCCACGGTGGCCCATCCGGTGCCGCTTCGGCATGTTTGAACGGCATTTGCATCTCACGCACTCCTGCATTGGACGGCACCGGCCCTCCGGCAAGTCCGACAAGATAGCCCTTCACCAATGCGGAGAGCGAAGTCCCCAGTTCAGCCGCACGAATGCGCGCCTGCCGGTGGACTTCATCATCAAGCGCGATGGTGACGTTTTTCATGTGATACTGTGTAGCACAGTAACGCATATCACAAAAGGTGGTTTTGCACTCTCAAACAATCAAGTGCCAAATGTGTAAATCCAAACGGTGGCCATGTCGCCGTCTGGAACGATTACCGCAGTTCGCGCTGGGGGATTGTCCGGAGCAACGTCCTCGTCGATCTCGGTGATCATCGCAGCGAATGGATCGTAGCCGCCTACTAGCAACGATAGTCCAATCAGCCATGCCTTGCTGCGCATCAGTTCCTAACCCTTGGGCGGTTCGATCACCTTGATATGCAGCTCGCGCAGCGCCTTGGGTTCGGGCAGCGACGGCGCGCCCATCAACAGGTCTTCGGCGCGCTGGTTCATCGGGAACAGCGTAATCTCACGCAGGTTGTGGACCCCGCACAGCAGCATCACCATGCGGTCGACCCCGGCCGCCATCCCGCCATGCGGCGGCGCGCCGTACTGGAACGCGCGGTACATTCCGCCAAAGCGGTCCTCGACGTCCTGCTTGCTTAGCCCAACCAGTTCGAACGCCTTGACCATCAGATCAGGGTGCTGGTTGCGGATCGAGCCCGAGGCCAGTTCGTAACCGTTGCAGACCAGATCGTACTGGTACGCCTTGATTGTTTTGGGATCCTGCGTCTCGAGCGCCTCCAGCCCGCCTTGCGGCATCGAGAACGGGTTGTGTGCAAAATCGAGCGCCTTGGCTTCATCGTCCCATTCGTAAAACGGGAAGTCGATGATCCAG
>JANMBA010000008.1:0-7983 GCA_031360105.1 Novosphingobium sp. | reverse complement strand
CAGCCAAGCGCGCTTGAAACCGGCGGGACGGGAGTCGTCTCGGGGATTCTTACGGGCTTTGCCGGGATGCCTGGGCCGCCGGTGGTGCCGTATTATTTGCGCCGCGACATTCCGGCCCAGCTGGCCCGCGCCTCGATGATGACGATTTTCCTCGCCACCTCGGTGGCAGGAGTGGTCTCGGCGACGGTGCTGGGGGTGGCGACGCTGCGTGAGCCGCAGCTGGCGGCGCTGCTGTTTCCAGCGGTGCTG
This sequence comes from Novosphingobium sp., assembly GCA_031360105.1. GTDB lineage: Bacteria > Pseudomonadota > Alphaproteobacteria > Sphingomonadales > Sphingomonadaceae > Novosphingobium. Next base: position 7,734 of record JANMBA010000008.1, on the reverse strand, counting down.
CTGGGCAACTGGCTGGGCAGCCGGGCGTTCGGCAAGATCAGCGACCGGGTCTGGCGCTTGTTTACGGGCGGGGTGCTGGGTCTGTCAGCGCTGGCCGCGCTGTGGAAGCTGCTAAAAGCCTGACGGCAGCGCCGGTCCGACGAGGATCAGGGCGAGCGCGCAGCCGATCACCAGCATGCCGCGCAGCAATTCAAGCGGATCGAACAGCGGGTGCGCGGCGGCACGGGCAAGGGCTTTGGCCATAACCGCATTGTCGCGCGTGCGGCTTACCAAAGGGTAAACGATCAGCTCGCTTCAAACAGCGCGCGCAGGTCTTTCTTCAAAATCTTGCCATTGGCGTTGCGCGGCAGGGTTTCTCCGTGAAACAGGATTCGCACTGGCACTTTGAAGCCCGCGATCCGTTCCCGCACAAACGCCTGCAGCTCAGCCTCGCTCGCGGCCAGCCCGGGCGCGAGATGGACCACGGCGGCGGGCTCTTCGCCCAGCGTACGATGCGGAATGCCGATCACTGCGGCGTCGGTGACCGCCGGATGCTCGTACAGCGCGTTTTCAACCTCGCTCGAATAGATATTCTCGCCGCCGCGGATCAGCATGTCCTTGGCGCGGTCGGCGATGAAGCAGAACCCTTCGTCGTCGAGCCAGGCCAGATCGCCGGTGCGGACCCAGCCATTAACGAAGGTAGCTGCGCTCGCCTCGGGATTGTTCCAATAGCCCGCGACGATCATCGGCCCGCGCGCCCATAGTTCGCCAATCGCGCCGCTGGGCAGCAGGGTGACACCGTCATCAGCGCGAATTTCAAGGTCGGCGGCGGCCACCGGTGGGCCGCAGCTGGTCGGGCGGTTCAGGTAATCTTCGCCCGAGTGCGACGCGACCGTGGCCGAAGTTTCGGTCATGCCCCAGCCGTTGCCGGGCAGCGCGCCGAACTCTTCGTGAATTTTGCGGACCAGTTCGGGTGCCGAGGGTGCCCCGCCATAGCCAATCGATTCGATGCTGGAGAGGTCATAGTTGGCGCGCTCGGGATGCTCGAGCAGCTGCCAGGCGATGGTCGGAACCCCGCCGGTGACGTTGACCTTTTCGCGCTCGATAATCCCGAACGCGGTGACCGGGTCCCATTTATACATCAGCACGATGGTGTGACCCGCCGCGACCGCGCCCATCAGCGTGGCTGAACAGGCGGTGGCGTGGAACAGCGGGATTACCGTCAGGATCACCTTGCGCGCGGGTGCGGGCAGCGCGTCCTCGCGGCGCAGCACGCTGCGCGCGGCAGCATAGCCGCCCGACAGGATGTTGGTGACAAGGTTGCGGTGCGTCCCCAATGCGCCCTTGGGGTTGCCGGTGGTGCCCGAGGTGTACAGGATCGTCGCGGCATCATCGGGGGCCAGCTCGGCTGCGGGGAGATCAGCATCGGGCAGGCTCGCCCATTCAGCCGAGGCTCCGATCAGATCCTCCAGCCGCAGCGCTTCTGCCAAGTTTTCAGGTGGAGCCCCGACCAGCCGCGACACGATCACCGTCTCCAGCGCGGGCAATTCGGCGCGGTGGGGTGCGATCCGCGTCAGCCGTTCGGCATCGCAGATCAGCAGCTTGCTGCCCGAATTATTCAGCCCATAGACCAGCTCAGCCCCGGTCCACCACGCGTTGAGCGGGACGCAGATCGCGCCCAGCACGGTCACCGCAAAGAACGCCACCGGCCATTCGGGCAGGTTGCGTGAGGCCAGCGCCACCCGGTCGCCTTTGGTCACCCCCAGCGCGCGCAGTTCAGCCGCCAGCGCGGCCACTGCGCGGTGCCAAGCAGAGAAGCTGACCCGCTCGTCCTCGTACACCAGAAACGTGGCGTCGCCATGGCTGCGGCCCGCCCCGGCCAGCGCGGCAAGGCTGACGGGGGCGTTTTTCCACACCCGGGTCGGCACCCCGCGCACCGGCACAGTGTCCATTTCAAACGGTGCCCCCGGGGCGCACAGCAGCGTCTCAATTTCGCGCAGCGAGCGCAGCGGCCACTGCGCTGGCACTGCCAGGTTCCTATTCATTCCTCTGCTCCATTGGCCCCATCCGGGCCTTGCCCGCCAGCCTAGCGCAAACCCGGCGCTGCTCAAGCCCGCTGCGCTGGCCCGCCTTTGTCCGCCGGTGTCATAACCCGCTTCCCTTATGCCGCCGCCGCTATATGCTGGCCGCGACAGTGCCCCGCGGCGCTGCGCCAAGGGAGACTGCAATGGACCAGCCCGCCACCGATATAGCGGCGATTCGCGGGGCGCAGCCGGGTACCACCCGGGCGATGCGGCTGCTGATCGCGCTGACGTTCTTTGGCACGATCATCAATTATATCGACCGGCAGGTGCTTTCGCTGCTCAAGCCAACGATTGAACAGGCATACGGCTGGGGCGACGCTGAATTTGCGCACTTCGCCTCGGTCTCGCAGCTGTCGGCGGCCTTCGCGCTCATTTTCGTGGGCTGGTTGATCGACCGGTTCGGGGTCAAATGGGCTTACGGCGCGGCGGTGGCGGTGTGGAGCTTGGCGGGCATGGCGCATGCCTTTGCCGCCAATGTAACCCAGTTCGTCACCGCGCGCGCAGTGCTGGTCGCCGCCGAATCGGTTAACACTCCGGCAGCGGTCAAATCAGCCGCGCAATTCCTGCCGATCAGACTGCGGTCGATGGCGATGGGGATTGTCAACACCGCGCCCAATCTCGGCAATATCATCGCTCCGCTGACCGTAGTGCCATTTGCGCTGGCTTTTGGCTGGCAAGCGGCGTTTCTGGTCACCGGCGCGCTCGGGTTTATCTGGCTGGGGTTCTGGGTGTGGGGCACCCGCAAGCTGATCCCGCTGGCCCGCGCTGGCGGAGCCGAACAGGGCCGCCCAGCGATTGGCGCGGCGCTGCGCGATCGAAAAACCTGGGCAATTGCCGGGGCCAAGGCGATCACCGATATGTTCTGGTGGTTCTTTACCTTCTGGCTGCCCGATCTGTTCCACAAGGTGTTTGCGCTGAGCCAGCAAGAGCTGATCGGGCCAACTGCGCTGGCGTTCACGCTGGCGGCAATCGGCGCGCTATGCGGGGGTTCGCTGTTCCCGCTGCTGCTGGCGCGCGGGCTGAGCGTCAACGCTGCGCGCAAGACCGCGATGCTGTTGTTTGCCCTTGTGATCCTGCCGATCCCGCTGGCGCTAAGCGCGGCCAGTCCGTGGACGGCGGCGGCGCTGATTGGGCTGGGGCTGTTTGCGCATCAAGGCTTTTCGACCAATATTTTCGGGTTTGCGGCGGATGCCGTCCCCGCCTCGCGGGTGGCCACGGTGATGGCGATTGGCGCGATTGCGGGCAATCTGGCGGGGTTCGGTATTCAGGAAGCGACCGGGCGGCTGCTGACCGGCGGCTATGGCTACCAGCCGCTGTTTTATGGAGCGGCGGTAGCCTATCTGCTGGCGCTGGCATGGGTCCACTTGCTGGTGCCGCGGATCGTGGCCGAGGACGAGCTTTAGCCTGCCGCACAAAAAGCCCCGACAGCTGGCGCTGCCGGGGCTCCTTACGACCCGTCCCGTTAAGGGATCAGACTTAGAAATTTACCCGTGCGGTCACCCCGAAGTAGCGATCGACATCGCGCGGGATCTGATAGCGATAGCTGCCGCTGGGCCCGGTATCCGGGATAGCCGCCGCGTAGGACTGATCGAACACGTTGCGAACTTGGAAGGTCAGCTTCCACTTGTCGTCGGGATCAACCAGCCCAATCTGCAGGTTGACCAGCGCGTAGCCCGGTTGCGTGCCGACCAGCCGTTTGAGTGCAACGTCAGAGAACAATTCAAGCTGGCTCGACTGGAAGCTCATCTGTCCGCCAAGAGAAACGTCAGCAAATCCACCAGTGCGCACGCGGTAATCCATCGCCAGCGAACCTTTCCACTTCGGCGCAAAGCCGAGCGGGGTGCCCGAGGGCACAATTGCGGTTGCACCAGGAGCGGCCTTAAACTTGTTCACATGCGCATCGGTGTAGGCGACACCGCCGCTAATCGTGAAATCACGCGCCGGACGATAGTTCATGTCGAGTTCGACGCCGCGGGTCGAAACTTCACCCGCGTTGGTGAAACGGGTAACCGGAACGTTGGCAACCAGATCGGGGTTGTTGGCCTGGAAGTTGTGATATCTGGCAAAGAACCCCGCGATGTTCAGGGTCATCTTGCCGCCCAGCAGCGTGTTCTTGAGACCCAGTTCGAACGCGTCCGAAGTTTCGGCTTCAATCACGTTGGTCCCGGTCGCGGTCAGGTTGAAGAACACGTTGTAAGCCGGGCCCTTGTAGCCGCGCGCATAGCTCACATAGGCGATCACGTTGCGTGACAGATCGGCCTGCATGGCAACCTTGCCCGAAACGTTGTCCTCCTTGGTCGAAGCGGTGTACACCGTCGCCGGGGCTCCGGTGCCGGTGCCGGTCACCGGGAAGCTTGGCTGGATGCCGGGGCCCGACAGCTTGGTGTTGCGGCTGTGAAAGACCGACAGTTCATCGTGGCTATAGCGAACGCCCATGATCACGCGGAAGGTATCGGTTGCGCGGGCTGTGGCCTGTCCGAACAGCGCAAAGTTCTTGAACGTCGAACCGAAGTCCGCCGTCGCGGTCGGGAAGGTCGAAGGCAGCGCGTTGGCACTGCCGCACGGGATCAGGACGTTGGTCGGAGCGCCGACGATCGGCGCGCAAACTTCGTCGCTGCGGGTAAAGATCCGTTCCGATTTGGCGCGTGAGAAATACCCGCCGATCACCCACGACAGATCCTGGTTGCCCGGCGAAGTCAGGCGCAGTTCCTGCGTGAAAGTATCGCTCTTCTGCGGTCCGCTGTCATGGAGCTGGCCGAAGTTGGTCGTGGTCGTGCCGTTGGTCGAGGTATAGGCCCGGTCGAGAAAGTCCCCGTCGCGGATTTCGGTGTTGTCGTACTTGCGATAGGCGGTGATGCTGGTCAGCGTATTTTCACCCAGACCCACATCGGCCTGCATGGACATGCCCCAGCCTTGTTCCTTGGTCGAAGTGACAAGGTTCTGGCGGACCTGACGCGTATTGGCGAACCGCGGGGTGGGCAGCGCAGCGAAGACCGGCGAAGTGGTCGCATAGGTCACGCTGCTGCCCGCCAACGAAGCGGTGCCGGTGGCGATGATATCGGCGCAGCAATCGTCGTTGTTCTTGTGATAGTCGGCGGCGAAATACAGCTTCAGGTTGCTGCCCGGATCATAGAGCAGCTGCCCGCGCAGACCCCAGTGCTTGTACCCGTTGACCCACTGGTTGGTGGTCAGGTTGCGGATGTTGCCGTCATAATCGCCGTAGAACGCGGTCATGCGGGCGGCGAGATCGTCGCCCAGCGGCAGGTTAATCGCGCCTTTGACGCGGTATTCGTTGTGATCGAAATAGCTCGCTTCAACGCTGCCGCCCAGCTTGTGCTCGGGCATCAGGGTGGTGATGTTGATCACCCCGGCTGATGCGTTCTTGCCGAACAAGGTGCCTTGCGGCCCGCGCAGCACTTCCATCTGTTTGATATCGACGAGATCGCTGAAGGCTTCGCCCGAGCGGGCGTAAACGACCCCGTCGACCACGGTCGATACCGAAGGTTCGCCCGCGATCGAGAAGGTTGCAGTACCAACCCCACGCAGGAAGATCGTCTGGTTCAGCGTTGTGCCCGACTTCAGGAAGTTGAGCGAGGGCACCATCTGCGCCGCGCTTTCGATCGACGGGCGCGAGCTTTGCGCAAGGGTTTCACCCGACAGCACCGAGACCGCCAGCGGCACCCGCTGCAAGCTCTCCGAGCGCTTTTGCGCGGTCACCACGATTTCGCCGGGGGCGGCATCTTCGGTGGTATCAGCGGCAGCCGGAGCGGCAGACTGGGCATAAGCCGGGGCGCTGAACGCCGCGAGCGCCAGCACGGCGAGCGGCATTGCGGAAGTCGCACGCAGCAAGGTCTTCATGAACTGTTCTCCCTCACGCCGGCCAGCTTGTTCGCGGGGTCCAGCAATAAAATCCATCGTCGCCCACTTGGCAGGCGTCGTCAGCGCGCTTGAATTGCGTCTGAAACGCCGATATGTCAAGCGGTGTCATATTTACGGTCAGGCCTGTGATAAAAAATCAACAGGCCGATCTGGACGAGGATAAAACCGGCGTGGAACTGCGCTTAAGCGAGGATGAGCACGGCTTCGAACTGCATTTTGCAGGCCACTTGCTGCTGTCTCACACCCGTGCACACCCGGCCCTGGCGATGGCGCGCGGGGCCAGCACAGTCACGATGCTGCGCGGCAACTTCCAGATTGATGACGCTCCGTCGGATCGGCTGGACCCTGCTGACTGGCGGATCGATGGTGACGCGGTCGTGCTGTTCGATCAGGACGGTCTGGCTGCCCGGCTGGACCTGGGCGAGGCCGAATTGTCAGTTACCCTGCTGCGCCCGGGCTATGACCGGATCTGGCTCCGGCTGCATGCTGCGCCGGGCGAAGCGGTCTGGGGCGGGGGCGAGCAAATGAGCTACCTCGCGCTGAACGGGCGCCGTTTTCCGATCTGGACCAGCGAGCCGGGGGTCGGGCGTGACAAATCGACCGAATTGACGCAGGCAATGGACGCGTCGGGCATGGCCGGCGGTGATTACTGGAACACCAATTACCCGCAGCCGACTTTCCTGACCTCGCGCTGGCTGGCGGTGCACCTCGATGCGAGCTGTTATTCGGTGCTCGATTTTACCGACCCGGCCGCGCATCAGATTGAAGTGTGGAGCAACGCCGCGCGGTTCGAACTGTTCGCAGCGGATGATCCCTGCGCACTGGTCGGCGCTTTGTCATCGCGCTTCGGGCGCCAACCACCTTTACCCGATTGGGCAATCGGCGGGGCGATTGTGGGCTTGAAAGACGGCGCGCGCAGTTTTGAGCGGCTCGAGCGATTCATCGCCGCCGGAACTGCGGTGTCGGGCCTATGGTGTGAAGATTGGGCTGGGGTGCGTGAAACCAGCTTTGGGCGGCGCCTGTTCTGGGATTGGCGGCGCGACAATCAGCGGTTCCCCGATTTGCCCGAACGGATTGCCGCACTAGCCGCGCGCGGCATCCGCTTCCTCACATACGCCAACCCGTATCTGGCCAATGACGGCATCCTGTATGAAGAAGCCTTGGAAGGCGGACACTTTGCGCTGCGCCAGGATAGCGACGCGGTTTACCTCGTCGATTTCGGCGAGTTTGATTGCGGGGTGATCGACTTCACCCGCCCAGCCACGCGCGACTGGTTCGCCGAGCGCGTGCTGGGGCGCGAACTGCTCGATATCGGCATTTCCGGCTGGATGGCCGATTTTGGTGAATACCTGCCCACCGATGTGCGGCTGGCTGATGGCTCGGACCCGATGGAGATGCACAACCGCTGGCCGGTGCTGTGGGCTCAAGTCAATGCGCGGGCGCTCGAATTGCGCGGGCAGACTGGTGACGCCATGTTCTTTATGCGCGCCGGGTTTTCAGGCGTGCAGGCGCACTGTCCGCTGCTGTGGGCGGGCGACCAGTCGGTCGATTTCACCCGGCATGACGGGATCGGCACGGTGATTACTGCGGCGCTGTCAGCCGGGCTGGTCGGCAATGCCTACAGCCATTCGGACTGCGGCGGCTATACCTCGCTGATGGGCAACGTCCGGTCAGCGGAACTGATGCAGCGCTGGTGCGAGCTCGCCGCATTTGCGCCGGTGCTGCGCAGCCACGAAGGCAACCGCCCGGACGACAACTTACAGTATGACAGCACTCCCGAACTGCTCGCCTG
>JANMBA010000451.1:0-1790 GCA_031360105.1 Novosphingobium sp. | reverse complement strand
TCGACGAAGCGGCACCGTTGGTTACCGCCGACAAGAAATTCTGGAACGCCGCCAAACGCGCCGGTTTCGGCGAGCATGTGCAATTGCTTGAATGGCCACGTTCAAAGCCATAGCTTGGGTCGTTGTAAAAAAGCACAGGACGCCACCCCATGCGCTACGAAGTCACCGGCACTACCATGCAGACCGTTTCGATCGATCTGGCGCAGGGCGAATCGCTCTATAGCCAGACCGCGAGCATGGCGTGGATGAGCCCATCGATCCGGATGGACACCCACACCGGTGGCGGGATCTTTGCCGGGATCAAGCGCGCGCTGGCGGGCGGTGGGATTTTCATCACTGAGTTCACTGCCGAGAGCAGTGGGCACATTGCCTTTGCGCCGCGCTTTCCCGGGCAGATTGTGCCGGTCACGCTCGCGCCAGGGCAGTCGCTGATCTGCCGCAAGGAGACCTTTCTTTGCGCCGAAAAAACCGTCGAACTGGAGATCGCCTTCCAGCAGCGGCTCGGCGCGGGGTTCTTCGCAGGTGAGGGGTTTATCATGCAAAAAGTCACCGGGCCGGGCACGGTGTTCCTCGATTTATCGGGCGAAGTGGTCGAGAAGACCCTCGCGCCGGGCGAGCAACTGCTGGTCCATGCCGGGCACGTCGGGATGCAGGAGCCGTCGGTCGATATCGATATCAAGATGATGCGCGGCTTTCGCAATGTGCTGTTCGGCGGCGAAGGATTGTTCCTCGCCACACTGACCGGACCGGGCAAGATCTGGCTGCAATCGATGCCGATCATGAACCTTGCAGAGGAGATCGGGTGTTATCTGCCGCTGGGCCAAGGGGAGCGTGGCTCGACGGGCTCGCTGCTGGGCGCTGGCGTTGGCATGGCTGCCGTGGGCGGGATTCTCGGTTCGATCATCGGGGATAGCTGATCATGGAGCTTTATCGCGGGTTTGACGGGGCGAAGCTGGCATTGCACCGAACAGGGTCAACGCAAGGCAGCGCCCGACCAGTCGTTCTGCTGCACGGGCTGTTTTCCAGCGCCGAAATGAACTGGATCAAGTGGGGCCACGCCGCCTTGCTGGCTGAGGCCGGGTTCGAGGTGTTGATGCCCGATTTGCGCGCGCATGGGCACAGCGCCGCGCCGCACGATCCGGCGGCCTATCCCAAGGACGTGCTGGCGCGCGATCTTGAGGCTTTGATCGCGCACCTCGGCTTGACCGATTACGACCTGTGCGGCTTTTCGCTCGGCGCGCGGACCAGCGTGCGCGGGGTGATCGGCGGGCTGATGCCGCAGCGGCTCGCGTTAGGCGGGATGGGTCTTGAAGGCCTCGCCGGAGGGAGCGGTCGGGGCGCCTTCTTCGTCGATGCGATCGACCGGTTCGATGCGGTCAAGCACGGCGATCCCGCCTATTTTGCGGTGCAATTCATGAAGAGCATGAAGGTTGACCGGGTGGCGGCGCGGCTTTTGCTCGGCGCGATGGCGGATACTGATCTGGCCCAATTGGCGCAGATTTCGATCCCTGCGCTCGTCGTTTGCGGTGATCAGGACCGCGACAACGGCTCGCCCGATAAACTGGTTGCGGCTATGCCGAATGCCGAACTTGCCGTGATCCCCGGCACCCATATGAGCTGCGTGACGACGCCCGACTTGGGAATTGCGATCCGCGAATTTCTGTTGCGCTAACCTAGCGAAACGGCGGCTCGTGGAACGCGCGCAGCTTGCGGCTGTGCAGCCGGGCGCCCTCGGCGCGGAGCAGATTGCAGGCGGTGGTCCCGATCAGCAAGTGCGAGGCGATCGCCTC
>JANMBA010000436.1:0-4973 GCA_031360105.1 Novosphingobium sp. | reverse complement strand
CTTTCCACCGTGCTGCGCATGCGCGCCGATGGGGCCGGTCTGCAGCGCATACAGTTCCGCCAGTTGCTCGATCTGCTGGGCACCTCACCCACCGAAGCGCGCGGCGATCAGCTTGACGCCGCCTATGACCGGCTGGCGACGTGCGCCGGGCTGATCGCGCCGCTTGATCGCGCCGAAATGCTGCGCGATCCGGCTTTGCGGCTGCGCTCGCCCCGGCTGGTTGCCGCGCTCAGTTCGGGTGAACCGCAGGTTGCGGCGACCACCCTCCAGCGCGCGCAATTGAGCCGCGAGCAGTGGCTCGATCTGATCCCTGCCCTGCCCCCGGCAGCGCGGCCAGCGCTGCGCCAGCGCGGCGATTTGCCGCTCGATGTCACCAACCTGCTAGCCCGTCTGGGGATCAACGATCGCGGCTTGCCGCCGGCGGCGATGCCTGCCGAACAAGCCCTGGCGCAGCGCCCTGCCGCCACGCTTTCAGCCAATGACGACGACGACGCGGTTGCGCCGAGCAACAGCGCCGAACGCGATGACGGAATTGGCGCGATTGTCCGCCGGATCGAGTCTTATCGCCGCGCCAAGCAGGTGGTTGAACAGCAAACTGGCAGCGATTCGCCGCGTTTGCCGCTGGGCGAAGATCACGTGCTCAGCGTGCCCGATACCGTTCGCGCCGCTGACTTTGCCAGCGATGCCCAGCTGCGAATTGCGTGGTGCGACGCTGGTATCGCGCCAATGCTGACGGGCATGCGGTTGAACCGCACACCTGCAATCGATCACCTGCTTCGCCAGCGTCAGCCGCTGAACGCGCAGCGGCTTGAACTCGGCGGCGCTCCGGCGATTGCCGGTCAGTGGCAAATTGATGCCACGCCGTGGTTTGATCCGCTGACCGGGCAATTCGCCGGCTATCGCGGCCGCCTGCGCCGTCCGGTCGCTATCACTGCGCTCGCCGCGGTTGCCGCCGCCAATCCGCCGGTCACCGACAGTGCGGCCGACCGCATTCGCCAGATGCTCCACGAATTGCGCACCCCGGTTAACGCCATCCAGGGCTTTGCCGAGGTGATCCAGCAGCAGCTGTTTGGCGCGGTCCCGCACGAATACCGCGCGCTGGCGGCTGGAATCGCCGGTGATGCAGCGCGAATCCTGTCCGCTTTCGAGGAGCTCGAGCGGCTGGCCCGGCTTGAAAGCAGGGCGATGGAGCTTGATCGGGGCGAGAGTGATCTGGCCAGCCTGACCGCCGCCACCGTGGCCCAGTTGAGCGCGCATACCGCCAGCCGCAGCAGCGGTTTTGCGCTGAAGCAGGATGATGCCGCGCTGCCGGTGGGTCTGGACCGGCTGGAGCTGGAGCGGATCGTCTGGCGGTTGCTCGCCACGCTGGCCGGGACCAGCGCGCCGGGCGAGCAGCTCAAACTGCGGCTGCGGGCTAAGGACGGCATGGTCCGGCTCGACGTGGCGCTCCCAGCCGCGCTCGCCGCAAAGTCCGGCGATGCCGTGTTCGAGACCGGCGCGGGCGCGGTGCCGCAAGTGATCGCGGCCGGGGTGTTCGGGGTTGGTTTTGCGCTACGGCTGGCCCGCGCCGAAGCACGCGCGGCTGGCGGCGACTTGCTGCGCAAAGGTGATCGTCTGCGGTTGGCCCTACCGGGGTTGACCGGTGCGCCGCCGGGCCATACCGAGATCCACGGGGCAAAATCGGGCAGTACGCGCTGACCGATCAAAGGGGTGAAGAAGTTTGGCAAGCCTGCGGATCACCGACCTGCCCAAATCGCCTGATTACGTGCGCTTCAAGCCGCAGTTCGGGCAGCGATTCCTGCTGACTGTCGACACCGAGGAAGAATTCGACTGGACCAAACCGCTCGCCCGCGAGGAGCACACTGTGCTGACCGTCGCGCGGCTCGCCAAGTTTCAGGAATTTTGTGAGGGGCAAGGCGTTGTGCCGGTTTATCTGGTCGATTATCCGATTGCCACATCGCCGGCCGCCTTTGAAATCTTGCGCCCGTCGATTGCGGCCGGAAAAGCCGAAGTCGGGGTTCAGCTGCACCCATGGGTCAGCCCGCCGCACAACGAAGAAGTTAATCAGCACAACAGCTTCGCCGGAAATCTTCCATCCGCGTTGGAACGCGCCAAATTTCGCAATCTGCGCGATACGATTGCGGAAAATTTTGGCGCTGCCCCGCTGATTTACCGCGCGGGGCGGTACGGCGTCGGGCCCAACACGGCCGAAATTCTGGCTGACGGGGGTATCGCGATCGATAGCTCGGTGCGGTCCTGCTTCGATTATTCGTCGCAAGGCGGCCCCAATTTCCGCGAATTCCCGCTGCGCCCTTATTGGCTTGATCGCAGCAAAGGCTTGATGGAATTGCCGCTGACCACGGTCTATTGGGGGCTGCTGCACCAGATGGGGGCCTGGCTTTACCCGCAGATGTGGCGGGTGCCGCGGCTGCGCGGGCTGCTCGCGCGGATCGGCTTGCTTGAACGAATCCCGCTCACTCCCGAAGGCGTAACGGTGGAAGAAGCGGTTCGCGGGATCGATATTGCGATCGATCTGGCGCTGCCGGTGCTGGTATTGTCATTTCACAGCCCGTCGCTCGCCCCGGGCTATACCCCGTATGTGCGCAGCGAGGACGATCTGGATGCGCTGTACGATTGGTGGCGGCAGGTTTTCGCCTATTTGCGCCAGCGCGGGGTGGCGCCGACCTCGGTTAGTGAGCTGGTTGATGCAGCAGCGCTTGCGTAACGCCGCGCGCCAAGCTAACGCGCGCCGTCGCTTCGCCCGATGGGCCTGTAGCTCAGTTGGTTAGAGCCGGCCGCTCATAACGGCTTGGTCGCGGGTTCGAGTCCTGCCGGGCCCACCAGGGCGACATGGAAATACCCCAGGTCGGGGAGTGGCGCAGCCTGGTAGCGCATCTGGTTTGGGACCAGAGGGTCGCAGGTTCGAATCCTGTCTCCCCGACCATTATATCGGTGACTTATAAGTCACTAATATAATTGATAAAAGTAGGACATTTTTGACCTGTGCAGGAACTGTGTAGAACTTTTTGCGGCTTTCTTCGAATGATGGCAAGTTGAGGCAACCGCTCTCTCATTGTTTTTGATCAATGACAGAGAGAGATTCGGGGCCCGAGAGGCGTATTGAGCCGTTCCTGCCCGTCGGTTGAAAATCGCTGTTTGGAGGGATTTCTACGAAGGCTTCGCGCCTAATTGACGACGTTCAATGGCAAATGAGCGCTATCTGAAACCGGATGACCAGTCGGGCGAGAAAACGCCATCTGGAACCGCTGCGTTGTTAGACCTTTCAGAAATTCCGCTTTCTTCGCCTTTGTCGGACGATCCGGACAGTCTGCTTCCAGAGCGGTGGCGGTGGCAAGCGGCCGTTCGTTCAGCTGCTATGTGCCGCCTCTGCTTCGCGCCTCATTTCAGCTGCACCGAAGTCGATCCCTCACCCCTGATAGCGGACATGGATGTGCCTGCACGGGGAGATTGGCTAGCTGCGATATTTCGGGATTCTAACTTGCGTCGCTTTTTCAGAGTCAGGCAAGAAGCGGACTTGATGCCGCTAAGCGCGATTGGCTGTTTCGGAAATCCGAAACAGCTCTACACCTGTCGAATAGCGGATATTGCGGAGCCAGAACCGCCATTACCGTTTAAAGAAGAAGGTGCCATAGATTAGATCGAAGCGGAGAGTTGGGCACAGTTTACCTTCACAGACCGCGCGCGCCGAGATGTCTCGAGCCTCTTCGGGTACTGCGGGAGCGCAACTGGCTTTACAGTCCAGCCCCACCGTTTTCGATGACCGAGCGATAATACTTGGCGCTGTCCTTTAGCGTGCGCTGCTGCGAGGCGAAGTCGACGTGGATGATCCCGAAGCGCTTGGAAAAGCCTAGCGACCATTCGAGATTGTCGAACAGCGACCACAGCATATAGCCGCGCACATCGACGCCAGCTGCGATGGCATCGGCGACAGCGGAAAGATGCGTCTGGATATAGTCCCGGCGCAACGGGTCGTTGACTCCGTCTTCGCCAGCCACTGGCGGATCATAAAATGCCGCGCCGTTTTCGGTGATGTAGACCGGAATCTCTCCATACCGCTGCTTGAATTCGCACAGCAGCCGGGTCAGCGCCGGGGGATGGACTTCCCAGCCGGTCGTGGTGTGGGTCGCCTGCTTCTGCTCAACGCTCGCCGCTCGCAGCGGCCATGACGCGGGTTCGTCGCGTACCACGTTGCGGGTGTAATAGTTGATCCCGACAAAATCGAGCGGCTGGTGGATTGCCGCTAGGTCCTCGGCCGACAATTCCGGCCAGGCTTCAGCGAAAATCCCGGCCAGCTCGTCGGGATACTTCCCCAACAACGCTGGATCGAGGTATTGCCGGTTCATATAGGCATCGGCGCGCGCGGTTGCTGCAAGGTCCTCGGCTGAATCGCTGGCCGGGTATTTGGGCTCGATATTGACCACAAGTCCGATCTCATGCTTGCCGATCTGGCGATAGCGGCTAACCGCGGCGCCGTGCGCACGCATCAGATTGTGACTGGCGATCGGCGCTTCGAACATGTTGCGATGACCGGGGGCGAGTGCGCCGTGGAGATAACCGCCATCGGTGATTACCCAAGGTTCGTTGAGGGTCACCCACTTCTTGACCCGATCATCGAGCCGTTCGAACAAGACCGCGCCGTAGTCGGCAAACCAGTCTGCACTGTCACGGTTGAGCCAGCCCCCGCGATCGTCAAGCGCGGCGGGCATATCCCAGTGGTACAACGTCAGCAGCGGCTCGATCCCGTGATGCAGCAGGGTGTCGACCAGCCGTTCGTAGAAATCGAGCCCGGGCATGTTCACCGCGCCGGTTCCCTCGGGCAGAATGCGCCCCCACGCGGTACTAAAGCGATAAGCCTTGAGCCCCAGCTCGGCCATCAGCCCCACGTCGCTCGCCATGCGGTTGTAGTGATCGCAGGCGACATCGCCGTTTTCACCCTTGACCGCCATCAGCCG
>JANMBA010000260.1:0-6116 GCA_031360105.1 Novosphingobium sp. | reverse complement strand
ACCTGGTGCTGGTCGATGCCAAGGGCGGTGTCGCCACCGTTACGATCGCCAATGTGATGCAATCGAACGGCGTGATCCACGTGATCAACCGGGTTTTGCTGCCTTAATAACCGGATTGCCTTGCGCGCGCGGAAATGGACGCCGCGTGCGCCGGGACGGGCTCCGCCGCCGATTGCGTTCCCCCCTCGGCGGCGGAGTCCGAACTTACGCTGATGTTTTTTGCAAGTTCGGCGTGCGTAGCTCTTTTTGGACTGCGCTCGCCCGAACCGGACCCCGCTGCTTCCCCCCCCTCCCTCTGGCGGCGGGGTCCAAAGTTCTCATTGGATCGCCCGTTTAATCGCGCGCTGCATTGGCCGCGCTGAGCACTGCGCGAACGCTGGCGGTAGCGACATCTTCGTCGATCCCGACACCCCAGACGGTCTTGCCGTCCGCGCCGATGCATTCCACATAAGCCGCCGCGCGGGCATCTGATCCTGCGGTCATCGCGTGTTCGGTATAATCCTTGACCTCCAGCGCAACGCCAAACGTCTCGGCAATCGTGGCTACCACCGAAGAGATGAGGCCGTTGCCACGCCCCGAAACCGATTGTTCCTGATCATCGACCGCGATCTTGCCGGCGAACACCCGGGTGCCGTCAGCAGCCTTGCTCTCTTCATAATCGACCAGCTGGAAATGCTGCGGGGTGTTCAAGTGATAAACCCGCTGGAACACCTGCCAGATATCGTCGGCAAACAGCTCGCGCCCGGCCTGATCGGCCAGTTCCTGCACGTGGCCAGAGAAATGCGCCTGCATCTTCTTGGGCAGTTTCAGGCCCTGATCCTGCTCAAGCACCCAGGCGAATCCACCTTTGCCGCTTTGCGAATTGACCCGGATCACGGCTTCGTAATCGCGCCCCAGATCGGCGGGATCGATCGGCAAATAGGGCATTTCCCAGGTTTGATCGTTTTGGAGTTCGCGCGCGGCGAAGCCCTTTTTGATCGCGTCCTGATGGCTGCCCGAGAACGAAGTGTAAACCAGTTCACCCACGTAGGGATGGCGCGGGTGGATCGGCAGCTGGTTGCAATAAGCGACCGTGGCCGCGATTTCATCGATGTTGGAGAAATCCAGCCCCGGATCAACCCCTTGGGTGTACATATTCAGCGCGACTGTGACGATATCGCAGTTGCCCGTGCGTTCGCCATTGCCGAACAGGCAGCCCTCGACCCGATCAGCCCCGGCCATCAGTCCCAGTTCGCAAGCGGCGATCCCGGTTCCGCGATCGTTGTGGGTATGCAGGCTGATCACCACGGCTTCGCGGTTCGGGATCATCCGCCCGAACAGTTCGATCTGATCGGCATAGACATTGGCAGTGGCGCATTCGACCGTGGCCGGCAGGTTGAAAATGATCGGCTTGTCGGCGGTCGGCTGGATTACTTCCATCACTGCGGCGCACACCTCGACCGAATATTCAACCTCGGCGGTCGAGAAAGTCTCGGGGCTGTATTCAAAGGTCCAGTCGGTCGCGTGGTATTTCGCCGCCTGATCGCGCAGCACTTTTGCGCCGTCGATGGCGATCTGCTTGATCTGCTCCTTGCTCATCCCGAACACGATCCGCCGCCACGCCGGGCTGACCGCGTTGTAGAGATGGACGATGGCTTTGTCCGAACCTTCAAGGCTGGCAAAGCTGGTCTCGATCAGGTCGCGGCGTGACTGGGTCAGCACCTGGATCAGCACGTCGTCGGGCACTTTGCCTTGCTTGACCAGGCCGGAAATGAAATCGAAATCGGTCGCGCCCGAGGCTGGGAAACCGACTTCGATCTCTTTGCAGCCGACTTTCAGCAACAATTCGAAAAACCGCAGCTTCTTTTCCGCGCCCATCGGATCGATCAGCGCCTGATTGCCATCGCGCAGATCAGTGGAAAGCCAGCGCGGGGCCTTGGTGATGACCTGCGAGGGCCATTGCCGGTCGGGCAGGTTAATCGGCGGGAAAGCGCGGTACTTGTCCGCAGGGTGCTTCAGCATGGTCATGGGTCAAATCTCGGAATATTGGGTGTGCACTCAGCCGGGCAGTCAGCCGGGCGGTCAAGTGGTGAGGTTGCCCCTTGGGTGCCACTGCGTGCCGCCCTGGTGGACACGCCAGCTTACGCCCAAGGGCGGATAAGTCGCAGGGTCAGGCCAAGATCGCGGATCATGGGTGAAGCCTATGGCGGCGGGGAATGGGCTTGTAAAGCTACACTTGCGCAGCACCGCAGCACCCGCCACAAGTTGCAAGCAACAACCAGTTATCAGCAGGAAGTGACCCATGGCCGACTATTCGCGATCCTCCACTGGCTTTGATAGCGCGCGGCTCGCGCGGATCGATGGCTTTGTAAAAGAGAACTATCTCGACAATGGGCTGCTGCCTTGTGCGCAGGTGCTGGTGTCGCACCGAGGCGAAATCGCGCACTTTTCCTCGCAAGGCAGCGCGCGCGAAGGCGGCGCGGCGATCAACGATCAGTCGTTGTTCCGGATCGCCAGTATGACCAAGCCCGTCACCTCGATCGCATTTATGATGCTGCTCGAAGAAGGCAAGGTTGCGCTCGATACCCCGGTGCACCGTGTGCTGCCAGAATTCCGCGGGCTGGGCGCCTACAATGGCGGCGGCGGCGCGGCGCCGTTTGCGACCAAACCGCTGGGGCGACCGATGCTGATGGTCGATCTACTGCGGCACACCTCGGGGCTGACTTATGGCTTCCAGAACCGCGGCAACATCGATGCGGCTTACCGTGAGGCGAAGCTCGAAAACTGGCACGGCAACCTTGATCTGGATGGCTTCATCGCCGCGCTGGGTAAGCTGCCGCTGGAATTTTCGCCAGGCGACGAATGGAACTATTCGGTCTCAACCGACGTGCTGGGCGCAGTGGTCCAACGGCTTGCCGGCAAGAGCCTCGATCGGGTGTTTGCCGAGCGCATCTTCGGTCCGCTGGGGATGAATGACACGTTCTTTGCAGTGCCGCCCGACAAGATCGAGCGGCTGACCGATTGCTACACCTTCGTGCCGGGCAAAGGCAAAGTGATTTATGATCGCGGCGACAAGAGTGCGTGGAGTGTGATGCCCAAGCTGCTCTCGGGCGGGGGCGGGCTGGTCTCGACCGCGCTCGATTACCACCGTTTTTGCCGGATGCTGCTGGGCCATGGCGAGCTTGAGGGGACGCGGATCGTCGGACGCAAGACGCTTGAGCTGATGACCATGAACCACTTGCCCGGCGGGTCAGACCTGGCGGCCATGTCGCGCTCGTTGTTTAGCGAAGCGGCCAATGCCGGGACCGGATTCGGGCTCGGCTTTGCGGTCAACCTCGATCCGGTCCGCTCGATGGTGCCCGGCTCGGTCGGCGAATTTTACTGGGGCGGAATGTTCTCAACAGCGTTTTTCGTCGATCCGGTCGAACAGGTCAGCATGGTGTTTATGACGCAGCTTTCGCCCAGCTCGGTCTATCCGATCCGGCGCGAGCTGAAGACGCTGATTTACGCGGCGCTGGTTTGAACATGACCACGCCGCCGAATTTGCTTTATGAAACGATGGGATTGGTGCGGGTCGTCTCGGTCGAACCAGAGGGCCGCGCCGCGATCGAATACCGCGCGGTTCCGGCGCAGTGCCATTCAGGCGGAGTGGTGCAGGGCGGCTTCGTCAGCGGGTGGATCGACGCGGCGATGGCGCACGCGATCATGGCGCAGACCGGGCCGGACCGGGTGCCGATGACCCTTGAACTCAAGGTCAGTTTTTTCGCGCCTGCGCGGCCTGGGATCGTGCTGGCCGAAGCCTGGGTGGTCAAGGCCGGGCGCAGCACCGCGTTTGTTGAGGGCAGCTTGAAGGACGCAGCTGGAGCCTTGCTCGCCAAGGCCAGCAGCACGCTAACGCTGGTTGATCGAGCCAAGGTCGAAGCGGCCTCGAAAGCCGCCTTGGGGCCAGGGGCATGACTCAGGTTCGGCCGTTCACGCTGGCGGTGCCGCAAGCCCGGCTCGATGATTTGAATGCGCGGCTGGATCAGACCCGCTGGCCCGAGCGGGAGACGGTCGCGGACTGGAGCCAGGGCACGCCGCTCACGGTCTTGCAGGAGCTGACGGCATACTGGCGCACTGGCTATGACTGGCGCGCCTGCGAAGCGCGGCTGAATGAGCTGGGCCAGTTTATCACCGAAATCGACGGGCTCGATATCCACTTCATCCATCACCGTTCGCCGCGCGCCGATGCCTTGCCGCTGGTGATGACGCACGGCTGGCCCGGATCGGTGATCGAATTTATCGGCGTGATCGAGACGCTGGCCAATCCGGCGGACGGCGCGCAGGCGTTTCACGTGGTCGCGCCATCGCTGCCCGGGTTCGGCTTTTCGGGTAAGCCGGTGGGCACCGGCTGGGGGGTCGAGAAAATTGCGCGCGCCTGGGGCGAACTGATGGCGCGGTTGGGGTATGATCGCTGGGTGGCGCAAGGCGGTGACTGGGGCAGTGCGGTGACCAGCAGCATCGGGGGGCAGGCGCTGCCGGGCTGTGCGGGTATTCACCTGAATATGCCGATCGGGCGACCAATGCCCGAAGATCTCGCCAATCCGTCACCGGGCGAGCTCAAAGCGCTGACCGCGCTCAAATACTATCAGGACTGGGATTCTGGTTATTCAACCCAGCAGCGCACCCGCCCGCAAAGCGTGGGCTATGGCCTGGTCGATAGCCCGGTTGGCCTGGCCGGGTGGATTTTGGAGAAGATCTGGGCCTGGACTGACAACGCCGGATCGCCATTTGATGCGCTCAGCCGCGATGCCATCCTCGACAATCTGATGCTGTACTGGCTGCCCGCGACGGGGGCTTCATCAGCGCGGCTTTATTGGGAGAGCTTTGGCAGCTTCGCACCGCAGCAGATCGATATTCCGGTGGCGGTCAGCGCGTACCCCAAGGAAATCCTGCCGACCCCGCGCAAATGGGCCGAGCGCAACTATGCCAAGCTGGTCCACTGGGGCGAGCTGGACCACGGCGGGCACTTCGCCGCGTGGGAGCAGCCCGAGACGTTTGTGCACGAACTCAGGACTGCGTTTGCCTTGATGGTCTGATTACCTGCGCACGAAGGTGGCGCTGATCGTCAGATCGATGGCATTGCCGACCAAGGGCATATCGGCGCTTAGCCCGAAATCACTGCGCATGATCCGCGTGGTGCCGTGGAAGCCGACATTCAGCCCGCCGCCATACGGATTCTTGCCAGCACCGGCAAATGATGCCGCAATTGTCACTGGCTTGGTTACACCGTTGAGCGTCAATTTGCCCTCGATCGTCGCGCTTTTGCCATCAGCGGCGGGAATTACCCTGGTTGATGCGAAAGCTGCATCGGCGGGATTGAGCCCGAAATAGTCAGGCTTGCCGTCGCCTTTGCCGGGTGCGAGCAGATGCTCGGTCAGGCCTTGGCTCGCGGTGACGATTTTACGCACCGGAATTCGCACCGCGACTTGCGCCTGGTCCAGATGCGCTGGATCGAGCACCAGGGTGCCGGTGATCGCGCCGAACAAGCCGAAATAGTCAGCAAAGCCCATATGGTTGATCCGCCATTCAACCAGTGTGTGCGCGGGATCACTGGTATAAGTTCCGGCGGTGACGCGCGCGGAATCAGGCTGGCCGGGTGCTTGCGCCGGGGCGGCACTTAGTGCCCCGGCATAACAAATCGCGGCAAGAGCAAACAGGCGGCGAGCAGGCATGGGTTTCTCCTGGAATGACGTTCCGGTCTGCATGCGCCTAGTGCGCCGCAGCGGTCAACACCGCTGCGGCGGTCTGCCTCAGTTCTTGGCCTGATCGACCAATTTGTTCGCGCCAATCCACGGCATCATGGCGCGCAGCGCTGCACCGGTCTGTTCGATCGGATGCGCCTGTGCGGCCTTGCGCGCGGCTTTCAGTTCGGGTTGACCGGCGCGGTTATCGAGCACGAAGTTCTTCACGAACCGGCCCGATTGGATATCGGCCAGCACGCGCTTCATTTCGGCCTTGGTTTCAGCGGTGATGATCCGCGGACCGGTGGTGATATCGCCGTATTCGGCGGTGTTGCTGATCGAATAGCGCATGTTGGCGATCCCGCCTTCATACAGCAGATCGACGATCAGCTTGGTTTCGTGGAGGCATTCGAA
>JANMBA010000373.1:0-1581 GCA_031360105.1 Novosphingobium sp. | reverse complement strand
GTGAATGCCGATGCGTCCGCAAGCCGTTCGGGCGCGGCAGACCGCATCGTCATCGTCCGCTTTGCCCCGGGCCCGCGCGTAACTGGCCCGGGCGGGCAGACGGCGGTACCGGGCAAGCCGGGCGTGTTCATCCTCTCATCGGGCAACCAGACCTTTGTCGTAGCGAATGTGGCGGCAGGCACGGTAATTTCGGGCAGCATCGAAACGGTGGACGCCGCCGACCTGTTCCCCGCCGCGACGGCGAAGGGGATCAAGGACCAAGCCGTCAAGGGTTGCGGCAATTGCGGCGTGACCGGGCGAATGATCCCGCGCACCGATGGCGAGCCAGGGGCCGGACCGCGCACAAACTGAGCGGGCTTGCCCGGCGTCGCCGCGCTGCCGGGCCTGTTCCTGATCGAGTTTGCTCGGCCAGACTGCACCATGCAGCCCGGCAATCGCCTCGCGCCCATGGTCAGCACCGGCGCGAACTGCCCCGGCCCGATATGCCCACCGCGCCACGGATCGGAGCCGGTTGCAGCGCCGAATTGCGCGGCAATTTCGGAGGCGGTAGCATCAAGGCGGTAGAGCACGGTCACCGTCGAACCTTCTGCGTGCCCGACCGCGATGTCCAGTCGTCGCGGCCCGCCCCGCAAAGACCCGCGCAGTCCGCCGCCTAGCTTCCGCTGATAAACATGTTGATCGTCATGCGCCCTTTGGCTGGATCGCTCGACAGCGCGCGCGGATCGGGTATCACCCCCGAATGCAGCAGGCGGCCGCGATAAATGATGAGCCGGTCGGGCACGGCCGCGATCTCGCCGATCAGCTCATAACGCAGACTATCGCCGTAATAATAATGCGGCGGCGGCATGCCATATTCGTGCTCGTCCGCAGCGAGCGCCGCGTTGTAAGCCGGCTCGCGCGCGTCGGTGATTGTCTCAAACCCGGTTCGGCGATGGCGGTAAAATGCGGTGCCGCCGGTTTCGGGGCCTTGCAGGTAATGCATGATCGCGACCAGATCCCCGCGTGAATGATCGTAGTGGGGAATGCGCTGGAGCGGCGCAAGGTCGGCCTCGGCCAGCGTCACCAGTGAAAAGGTCGAAACCTCGCAGCGGATACCGCGGCTAAACCCGAACACGCGCTGCATGATCGCATACATCAGGTCGCGGCGCAGATCGAGATAGTCCGGCTCAGCCCAGGCGCGGATTCCGGGGTACGATGCGCCGCCCGATTGGTAGGCTGCGGACTGCCCGGCGGCGAGCAGCGCGCCGACCTGACCGCTGAAGCCATCAATCATGACGATCGGCTCACGCTCGCGGCCGAACTGGTGAATCGTAACCGGCGGATCCTGAAGCGCAACCATCGCCCGCTGGTGCGGGGCAAACCGCTGCCAGTCAATATGCGCAGCGCTGCCAGTGATGGCGCACGGCGCTGGACCTGCGGACCAGTCGGTCCTAAGCTGGTTCTATCCCCGGGGAGTCGCGTGACTGAGAGGGGCTGGTAACGCAGCCCGACCCGTTGAACCTGAACCCGTTAGCACGGGCGGAGGGAGTGGCCGGTTGTTCCGCCAATGCTCCCGCTCCGCCGATTATTAAGTTGGGAAGC
>JANMBA010000368.1:0-13604 GCA_031360105.1 Novosphingobium sp. | reverse complement strand
TAGTGCCGGAAGTGCCGCATTCCGGTGAACACCATCGCCAATCCGGCAGCATCAGCCGCCGCGATCACCTCGTCATCGCGAATCGATCCGCCGGGCTGAATCACCGCAGTCGCGCAAGCTTCGGCCGCGGCGAGCAGTCCGTCAGCGAACGGGAAGAAGGCGTCCGATGCGACCGCGCTGCCGAACGTGCGAGGGCTGGCCCAACCGAACTTTTCAGCCGCCTCGGCAGCTTTCATGGCTGCTATTCTAGAGCTGTCGCGGCGGTTCATTTGCCCAGCACCAATCCCGGCGGTTACCCCGTCCTTAGCATAAACAATCGCGTTCGATTTGACGTGCTTGGCAACCGTCCAGGCGAACCGGCAATCGGCCAGCTCTTGCGGTGTCGGGTGGCGCTTCGTCACGACCTGCAGTTCGCCGAGGGCACCGTTATCGCGTGACTGGAGCAGAAAACCCCCGGCAATCGATTTGAGCGTCGATCCCGAACGGTGCGGGTCAGCGAATGCACCACACAACAGCAGGCGCAGGTTCTTTTTGGCACGGAACACTGCGCGCGCGGCCGCGTCGGCACCTGGCGCAACCACAACTTCGGTGAATATCTCGCAGATTGCCTCGGCGGTCGGCCCGTCAAGCGGGCGATTGCAGGCAATGATGCCCCCGAAGGCCGATACGCTGTCGCAGGCGAACGCGGCTTGGTACGCCTCCAGCAGCGAGCCCGCAGTAGCGACGCCGCACGGATTGGCATGTTTGACGATGACCACGGTGGGCGGTCCGTCCTTGAATTCGGCGATCAGTTCCAGCGCCGCATCGGCATCGTTGTAATTATTGTAGCTAAGCTCTTTTCCCTGCACTTGTTCGGCTTGCCCAACCCCGGGGGTGGCCGGACCTGCGGGCAGATAGATCGCCGCTTGCTGGTGTGGATTCTCGCCATATCGCAGCTCCGCACCACGTCTGAGCGGGATCGCCACGGTATCGGGAAACATCACCCCCTGATCGGCGAAGGCGAACCACCCGGCGATCGTCGCGTCGTATTGCGCGGTCAGCGCGAAAGCCTTTGCCGCCAGCCGCTTGCGTTCATCAAGCGTGGTCGAACCCGTCGCGACCAGGGTATAGTCCGCCGGATCGGTGACAATTGCGACAAAGGCATGGTTCTTCGCCGCCGAACGGACCATCGAAGGCCCCCCGATATCGATGTTTTCGATCACTTCGTCGCGTGCGGCACCGCGGGTGACGGTTTGCGCGAAAGGGTACAGATTGACCACCACGAGGTCGATCGCACCAATCGCGTGCTCAGCCATCGCCGCCGCGTGTTCGGGATTGTCCCGCACCGCAAGCAGCCCGCCGTGAACCTTGGGGTGCAAAGTCTTGACCCGCCCATCCATCATTTCGGGAAAGCCGGTCAGCTCGGACACGTCCAGCACGTTCAGCCCGGCTTCGCGCAAAACCGTGGCGGTGCCGCCGGTCGAAATCAGCTCGACCCCGCGCGCAGCCAAGGCCTGGCCCAGCTCGGCCAAGCCGGTTTTATCCGACACTGACAGCAGCGCCCGGCGGATCGTCACATCGCTCACGTTAATTTACCCCATTTTCTTGAGCAGCCAGGCGAACGAGCCGCCGCCGCGCGAAACCAGTCCTTGCACCACCAGTTGCTGGATCGGCTGCGGGCGGCCCTGGCCATCGGCCCAGATGCTCTCTTCGAGCGTGACCTGCGCCCCCGCCGCTGCGCCGCCGCCCAGCCGGAATTGCCAGTACGAGCCATCGGGCAGCGCCAGACCCGCACCCTGCCCGTCTTCGGACAAGCCCGCATCGATCCCCGGGCCGATGTGAAAGCGGATCGCAAAACCAACCTTGCCGTGCCGCGCCTTGCCCTTGGCCGGAACCAGCAAATCCTCCCCGCGCAGTTCGGTGCCATCATCACGCAGGATCAGGATGCGGCGGTGCGTCAGGCCATAGCGTCCGACATAACCATTATGACTCGCCTCCAGCCGGGTTGCCCCGGCTTGCTTTTCGCCCAGCAGCGTGCGCCGATCCAGATCAACCTCGGATACCCCGCTGCCGATCTTGCCGCCGATCATCACTGCGGTTGAATTGGCATCATCGAGCACCAGTGTCGAATGGGCTGCGCTGGCCCGCAGACCTTGTTCGAGCCGCACCGGGACCAGCCCGCCCGCGCAAGCCGCGCCGCCGCAATTGACCACGATCCGCTGCCCGGCGTGACTGAATTCGAACGCCAGGGTGGAGGCGCAGCCCGAGCGGGTGTGCTTGGCCAGCGGCGGCGGGGCGGCATCGAATTGCAGAATACCCTTTTGCGCCGCGACCCGCTGATAGCCCCACTGGCGAACATCGCGCAGCGGGCGGGTGCGCACCCCGCTGGCATGGATCAGCGCGGCCACCTCATCGCCAGCGACCGCCCAGCCGCCTTGCCAAGAGCCCAGCGAGCCATCGCCGTGCGCCAGCGCGAGCAGCGGCGGAACCAGCAGGCCCATAATCGTCTTGAGCGCTTGCGGCGGATCGCGCTGGACCGCCTGGTAGCACGCGCGCAGCCGCACCATCAGCGTGATCGCTTCGATCTGCGCGAGCGGGCTGCGTGACAGCACCCCGCCATCATCGCCGACCAGTTCGCCCAGCGCGCGGACCAATCCAGCCTCGCCAAACAAGCGGCGCGGTTTGCCATCGGGCAGCAGCAGCCCAGCGGCAACAATCCCGCACCACCCGGCAACTTCGGCCAGCAGATCTTCGGACCGGCCGACGTTTTTATCCAGCCAGCGCGCGGTATCGCTCAGCGCGGCCAGCACCTTGGCGCGCAGCACCCGGTCTGCGCCCGACAAGATCAGCGGAGCGTGGACCAGCCAGTTCAGTTCACGCGTGCCGGTATTGGCAATCGTCCAGGCCGGGCCTTTGCCAGGCCGTGAGGGATATTTGGGATTGGCGTTGAGCCACGCCGCCAGCACCCGCTCGGCCACCGGGGCGACCGCTTCGCGCGGGGCGCAGGCTTCAAGATCAGCCAGCCACGCGAACGAATGCACCACCCGCTCCAGCGGCGGGGCCATCCGCGCAGCGCCGGCGAAATCGATCTGCGCAATCGGAGATTTGACCCCGTGGACCAGAAAATGCCCAGCCCGCAACGCAGTCCCGGCAATCTTCCGGCCGGTCAGCGGATTGGCCACGGTCGCCAGCAGCCGGGGCTTGGCGGCGGGGCGGAACGGCGCACTGAGCGCGGCGCCCGAAATGCCGAACCGGTACGCCAAGCGGATCAGCCGCTCGCCAGCGCCAATCGCAGGTGGGGCGAAATCGGCCAAGGCCAGCGCCCGGCCCGGCTCGACCAGTTCGCCCGGCGGCGGCGCGGCGGCGGCGGCGGCGGCGGCGGCGGCGGCGGCGGTCACCAGCCCGCCTTCATCGCCGCTGCCCAGCGGAATTGCGGCCGCCGCAGCGGAACTGCTCACTTGGCGGCGATCCTGAAGCCCGGCATCGGCCATTGTTCATCCCGCCCGCTTGAGCGCGGCGATGTTGCCCGCGTAGTGATCGGGTCCGCCCTTGAAACTGGCCGTGCCCGCGACCAGCACATCGGCTCCAGCGGCAACGCATTGCGGCGCGGTGATCAGATCGACCCCGCCATCAACCTCAAGATGGATTGCCCGCCCGCATTTGTCGATCATCTTGCGGACCGCCTCGATCTTGCGCAGCTGGCTGGTGATGAAGCTTTGTCCGCCGAACCCGGGATTGACGCTCATCACCAGGACAAGATCGATATCGTCGATCAAGTAGTCGAGCATTTTGGCCGGGGTGGCGGGATTGAGCGCGATCCCGGCCTGCTTGCCGAGCGCCTTGATCGCTTGAACCGTGCGATGCGCGTGCGGCCCGGCTTCGGGGTGAAAGGTAATGATATCCGCGCCAGCGGCGGCAAACGCTGCAAGAAAATGATCGACCGGCTCGATCATCAAGTGGACGTCGAACGGCTTGGCGGTGTGCGGGCGCAGCGCTTTGATCACGCCGGGCCCGATCGTCAGATTGGGGACAAAATGTCCGTCCATAACATCGACATGGATCCAGTCGGCCCCGGCCAGATCGATCGCGCGCACCTCTTCGCCCAGCCGGGCAAAATCGGCGGACAGGATCGACGGCGAGATCAGCGGAATGGCCATGGCGCTTGGAGTGGCTCCCTTGTTCGGCGCTTAGCTACCACATCTGGGGGGAACAAGGCGCGCTTTACGGGTTTTCCACACTGCATCTCGCGGTTTATCCCCCGCCAATCTCGGCTGGCTGCACTGCGCTGCGCTGCGTGTGTGGCTCTCATCCAATTGACCTTGGCGCGGCTGCGCGGCAAAGCGCAGGGGATGCAACCTGTTCGTACCGCTGCCGAATCCATGCACCTGTTGGCCTCGGAAACGCGCGTGCATTATGGCCCGGTTCCACGCAGTCTTGGCGGGCATGACGTCGAGCCGGGCTTCAGGATCTTGGCCGAGGGGCAGTTCCTGCTCCGCTGCGACAGTGGCTATGGCTACCACTACACCCCTGGTTCGGGAATCACGGTCGAGGTTCCTGACGGCGCCGACCCTGACGAGGAAACCTTGTGGCTTAACGGCAGCGTTTACGCGGCGGTGGCCTGCCTGCACGGGCTCTACCCGATGCACGCCTCGGCGGTGGCCCATGGCGGGCAGGTTTATGCCTTCACGGGTCCGCCCGGTGCGGGCAAATCGACGATCATTTCAGGGCTCGGTCAGCGCGGTTGGCCGATGTTCTGCGACGACACCTTGCTGCTTGATCTGTCCGATCCAGCGCTGGTTATGGCGCTGCCCGGGCACAAGCGGCTCAAGCTGACCGATCATGCGTTGGCCCTGACCGGAACCAGCGCCCAGCAGCCGGTTGGCGCCGATACCGGCAAGAGGTACGCGGCCCCGCCCGCCGGCGATGTGCGCGAGCCATTGCCGTTGGCGCAGCTGGTGTTCCTGGAAGAAGGACCGCTAGCGCAGTGGCAGACCATTGAGGGAGCCGAGCGGTTTGTCCGGCTGGCCGACGATCATTACACGCAGGACATCTATCACGAGGCCCAGCGTCCGGACCGGGCCGCGCTGTTTGCGCTGCGCGCGCGGCTGGCCCGGCAGGTCGGCATGGCCCGATTGGTTCGCCCGCTGTCGCTGGCTGGCTTTGCCGCTTCACTCGATCTGGCCGCGCGGCGGCTCGGTTTGCCGATCAAGGAGCATCAATTGTGACGGGCAGACTTGCCAAAGCGGCTGCGCGGTTCAGCGAAACCACCATCGATACCGAAACCGTGGTGATGGACCTGGACAGCGGCGATTTCTTCTCGCTCACCGGGACCGCGCGGGCGATCTGGGAAATGATCGACGGCACGCGCAACCGCGCGGCGCTGATTGCGGCGCTCGCGTCAGAATTTGCGCAGGCACCCGGCGACATCGCGGCTGACGTCGATGCCTTTCTGGCACAGCTGCTCGCGGCGGGTTTCGTTGGCGAGACCTGACGCCTGGGCACTGCGCTGGCGCACTGGGCAAGCGATGGCTTTGCTGGCATTGGCCCGGGTCCTGGTGCGGTACGCCCGGTTCGCGTCCTGGCGCGGGCGGCTCGGCCTTGGTGGTACAGCCGGGCCGGCTCAAGTGCTTATGGCCCGCAAGCTGGGCCGCCATGTCGAGCGCGCCGCCAGCCGGTTGCCTGGGACCAGTCAATGCCTGCCGCAAGCCATGGCGCTAAGCTGGATGCTGCGCGCCCGCCACTTTCCGCATTGTGTGGCCTTGATGGTCCGCCCTGCGGCTGCGCGCAGCGGGAGCGATGATCTTCATGCCATGGTCCGCTGCGGGGACCAGACAGTGCTCGGAAATATTCCCGGCCCGTGGATCGAAACACTGGTTCTGCCGGTTAGGGAATGATGCCGCAAAAATTGCGCCCGCTGCGAGTCCGTTCGCAGTTGCAATATATGGTGGAATTAGTGCATAAGGTATTTCACACGATAAATTATCATGGAATTTCGGTCCCAATGGCCGACCTGCCCCCGGAGAACGTCATGACCAAGACCGCAAAAATTTCGACTGCTGTCACCTGGACAAAGCCCGAGCTGGTTCGTCTGGGCCAGATTGCCGACGTTGCAGGCCCCGTTAGCGGCACCGCCCAGAACACCAGCAAGTCGTAAACTGACGACCGCGCCGCTTGGTTCGATGAACTGGCGGCGCGCCGTTTGTTTGCCCTAGACTGGCAACCAAATAGATCTGGCCCCGCGGCGGACTCCCGCCTCGGGGCTTCGCTTGGTTCTGGCACGGGTCGACTTGCTGGCGAAGCAACCGGGCACGGTTGGTCGGCTGCGCTCCTGTTGTCGCACAACGATCCGCGCCGCGCCCGCGGCTGGCTGCCAGTCCATAGCGACGGCCTGATCATCCTGTTTGCGGGCCATATGTCGAATGGCCGCGCATTGGCTGCAGATGTGGGGCTAGCTTGGCCGCAGCGCCCGGCAAATGACGATTTTTCGCGACTTTACGCGAAACTTTTTCGCCAATCGGGTGCCAATTGTGATTTGCGGGTGATCGGGGAATATTGCGCCGCGGTGATGGACCCGGAGCGAGGGAGCTTGCGGCTTTCGCGCAGTCCCTTGCGCGCACCGCCATTGCATTTCCATCATGCCGGGCCGCGCGTCATTGCCTCGAACGTGCCGCGGGTTTTGCTGGCAGCCGGGCTGGCCCCGCAGCTCGATCCGCTCAAACTGGCGGACAATGCTTGGTTTAATTACGCCAGCGACCGGCGCGGATGGTACGATGGTGTGGTCCGGGTTGCGCTCGGCAGCGTTATCGAGTTCGGACCGGATGGTGTCCGAACACGCCAGTATTACGATCCACAGACTTTGCCCGAGGTGCGCCTGACCCGGGTGGAAGACTATGTCGAACAGGCCGATGCCCTGCTAAAGGAAGGGGTGGCTGCTGCGCTCGACGGGTTCGAGCGGCCTGGCGTGCTGCTCTCGGGCGGGCTCGATTCCTCGTTGGTGGCGGCCAAAGCGCTGGCGGTCATGCCGGCGGAGCGCGACTTGCCGGCGTTCACTTTCGTGCCGCAGGCGGACTGGGACGGGCGAGTACCGCGAGGAACTTATGGCGATGAGCGTCCATGGGTCGATGCCTTTGCCGCAATGCACCCGCGCATTCGTCCGCATTATCTCGACAATCAAGGTCTCCCTTTTGACTACCGCATGGCCGAGATGTTCCACCTGACCGGCATTGCGCCGATCAATCTGGCCAATTTCAGTCCTTACCATGAACCGTGGCGAGCTGCTCAGCAAGCCGGGTGTGACGTGCTGCTGGTGCCGCAGTGGGGCAATGAGACTTTCAGCAACGTCGGTGAATGGGGATTGATCGAATACTTCCTGCGCGGCCGGTGGGGACAGCTGGGCGCTGCGCTACGCCATGCGCCGGATGACCCGCGGCCGTTTTGGCGGCGCTTCGTTAGCGAATGTCTGCTGCCGTTGCTGCCGCCCGCCTTATGGCGCTGGCAGCGGACCATGCGCAGGGTGCGCGATACCCGCGAGCTCGCCTCGCCGTTGCGTGCCGACTACGTTGCACGGCTTGGCCTCAACCAACGCGGTGACGCACAGGGGGGTGCCTTGGGCGGCTCCGCTCCGCGCAATCAGCGCCAATGGCTGATGGAGGCGCTCAACGGCGCGTTCGAGGAATCCGCCGATGTCTGGCAGGGGTTCGAACAGCTTTACGGGGTACCGATGCGCGATCCAGCCGCCTACCGTCCACTCGCCGAATTCTGCTTTGGCCTGCCCACCGATGTGTTCTTGCGCGACGGCGAGCGACGCTGGCTGGCGCGCGAAATGGCGCGCGGGATCCTGCCCGAGGCGCAACGCAAAAATCCGCGCTATGGCCGCCACAATGCCGATTGGTTAGCCAAGCTCGCCCCGCACCGGACCGAATTGCGCGCCGAGCTCGACCGCCTGGAACAGGTTCCCGAGCTCGCAGAAATGCTCGACTTCCCCCGGCTGAAGGCGGCGCTCGACGACTGGCCTGCGCAAACCCCGATTGGCGAAGACGCACTTGCGCTCCAAGTCGCTGTAACCAGAGGTCTGACCCAGGCGCGCTTCATCAATTACGTTACGGGCAGGAATTGCTAGACTAGCAACCGGGAGTATTTGCGCATCGTGCTCGATCTGGCTGGCCGGTACCGGGCGGCGCTGCTGGCATTTTAGCTGCTCGAAGGCGGAAAACTTGTCAGCTAAGCGCCGCGGCGTAAACCTCGGCCAAGTGGCGCGGGGCCTGATCCTCGGCCAACTCATGCGCGCGCGGATCATCGACGTCGAGCCACCACGCGCCGCCGATCTCCCAAGTTGCCGCGCGGCCGCAATCGGCCAGCCGCTGCATCCCTTCGGACAAGCTGCCCGCCTGCCCCGCCGCAATCGCCCCGCGAATCGCCTCGGCCAGCTCGGGGGTGCACAGGAACGCGCCGCAATCGACCGCGTCGTAAGCAGGGATGGTCTTGCCGATCGCGCGGATAAACCCGTCAGATCCGCGCTCGACC
Source organism: Novosphingobium sp. (assembly GCA_031360105.1). Lineage (GTDB taxonomy): Bacteria > Pseudomonadota > Alphaproteobacteria > Sphingomonadales > Sphingomonadaceae > Novosphingobium. Next base: position 5,102 of record JANMBA010000368.1, on the reverse strand, counting down.
CAGGTCGCGTCATCGGGATCGATCAGCGGATCGCTGGTTCGGCGATCAACCGCCAGCGTCACCCCGCGATCGGCTCCGCCCTGCTGCGCCAATCCCGACAGGATCGGCGCTGAGAAAATATGATCGGACATCATCAGCAGATAATCGCCGCTGATCCGCTCTGCCCCTGCGATCACCGACCAGCCATTGGGCTTGGCCCAATCAGCGACCCGCGCCGGTTCAACCGCAATCCCGGCGCGCTCCGCCAGCGCTGGCAGCGCCGCTTCGAGCCGGTCAGCCTGGTGCCCGGTTACGACTACCACCCGCGCCGCGCCAGCTGCTTTGGCTTGCCGCACGCCCAGTTCGAGCAGCGGCACCCCGGCTACCGGGGTCATGGGTTTCGAATCGGATATATCGCGCAAACGGCTACCGAACCCGGCGGCGATGATCAGAGCGTCCATGGCTGGCTTCCGCAAATACACAGCGGCGCTGGTCAGCCCAGGCCGACCAGCGCCGCTCAATTGGTTAGCTTGCCGCAGCCTTATTCGGCGGCAAGCGGAGTGTCGGCGATGAACTGATCGACCATCTGGGCGGCCAGATCGTCGTTGAACTGCTGCGGGGGGTGCTTGCAGAAATACGCCGACGGGCCAATCAGTGCCCCGCCTTCACCGCGTTCGAGCGCAACTTTGGCGCAGCGAATCGAATCCATCACGCACGCCGCTGAATTGGGGCTATCTTCAACCGAGAGTCGCAATTCCAGCTCCATCGGGACGTTGCCCCACTGCAAGCCTTCGAGCCGCAGGAAGCACAGCTTGTTGTCCTTTTGCCACGGCACATAGTCCGACGGGCCAACGTGGATATTTTCATCCGCAAGCCGCTGCGCCAGCATCGCCTGGACCGCTTCGGTCTTCGATTCCTTCTTGCTGCCCAGCCGCTGACGGTCGAGCATATTCATGAAATCGGTGTTGCCGCCGGTGTTGAGCTGGTAAGTCCGTTCAACCGTAACACCGCGCGCTGCGAACAGGCTGGACAGCACCCGGTGGACAATCGTGGCGCCAACTTGCGCCTTGATATCGTCGCCGATGATCGGAATATTCTTGGCCCGGAACCGTGCTTCCCATTCGGGACGGCTGGCGATAAACACCGGCATGCAATTGACCACCGCAACGCCCGCTTCAAGCGCACATTCCATATAGAATTCAGTGGCTAACTGCGAGCCGACTGGCAAGAAGTTGACTAGCACCTCGGCCCCCGAATCCTTGATCGCCTGAACGATTTCGGCGTGAGTGGCATCGGTATCGTTGGCCACGATGAAGCCCTTTTCACCGACTTCGGTCATATGCGGCGCAACGCCGTCAGAGACCATGCCCATAATGACTTTGCTGCCGGTCAGCGGCACATCCTGCTGGAACACTTTGGTGTTGTTGGGTGCGGCGAAGATGGCTTCGGAAATATCCTTGCCAACCTTGCGCGCATCAACATCGATGCCGAGCACAAATTCCACGTCACCGGCGCCGTAGCCGCCGATCTTGTCGTGGATCAGGCCCTGCGACGAATTGTTGAGCCGATAATAGGCGACCCCTTGCACCAGCGAGCTGGCGCAGTTGCCGACGCCAATCATGGCGACTTTGATAGGCTTCATTACGATACTGTCCTTCCGAGCGACACTGTATGGCGGGTCGCGAAACCCCCCTTCTTGTAAAACCGCCCGCCAAAAGCAAGCCAAATGCCATACGTCAAGCCGATTGCGCAATCTGCGGGCGGTTGTGGCAAAGCTGTGCCTTGGCGGTTGCACTGCCCAAATAGCGGTTTATGGCCGCTGAACAGCGTGCTGGCAGGAGATACGAGTTGAATTCGGGCAACGCTTCAAAAATGCCGCAAATTTCGCCGCAGCGCCCATACCGCCCGCGCGAATTGCAGGACCCGCTTAATTTCTATCTTTACCACCCGCTCGCCTGGCAGCTGGCGCGCGGGCTGGCGCGCACGCCAATCACCCCGAACACGGTATCGGTGCTGGGGGCAGCTTTGGTCGTCGCCGCCAGTTTTGCTTATACCCAGCTGGCCTGGCCGCTATCGGCTGCGCTGGGCATGGCCTTGCACATGAGCTGGCACGTGGTGGACGGTGCCGACGGCGATCTGGCGCGGCTGACCGGGCGCGCCAGTCCGATTGGCGAGATGGTTGACGGGCTGTGCGATTATCTGAGCCATGCGGTGCTGTATCTCGTGCTGGCGTACTGGCTCCAGCAACACAGCGGCAGTTTCGCGGGCTGGCACGCCTGGGCCTTAGTGGTGTTCGCCGGGCTGAGCCATGCCGTGCAATCGAATCACGTCGAGGTGCAGCGCCGCCAGTATCAATACTGGGTCTATGACACGCCGTGGCTGCGCACTTCGCACGCCACAAACGGTTCGCCGACCGCGCAAAGCTGGGCCGGGGCCCTGGTCTCTGCCTATATCGCGGTCGCCAGCGGGATGACCCCGCATGCGCTGCAAATAGATGTGGCGGTGGCCGCAGCCAAGGACGATCCCGCGCGGCTGGCCCAGATCGCCGGGGCCGCCCGCGCCGAGGCTCCGCCGCTGTTGCTGCTATGCAAGGTGCTCGGCCCCAATCCGCGCGCGATCGTGCTGGGCCTGTCGATGTTTGCCGGGACGCCGCTATGGTACATGCTCTACCAGTCGCTGGTGCTTAACGCGCTGCTGGTGATCTCGGTCACGGCGCACAACGCGGCGGCTAAGCGTATTTCGCTGCGAATCGGAACCTGATCATGTTGCATGAAAGTTTACTTGGTGAGGCCCGCGCCATTGCTGGCGATATTATCAGTCTGCGCCGCGCAATCCATGCCGAGCCGGAACTGGGGCTCGACACCCCGAAGACCCGTGACAAAGTGCGCGCGGCCTTGGCCGACCTGCCGCTCGAATGGCGCGAGTCAGCCACCACATCGGGACTAGTCGCCACGCTCACAGGCCGGGCGGGAGCAGGTCGCAGCGTTTTGCTGCGCGGCGATATGGACGCCTTGCCGATGCCCGAGGAAACCGGGCTGGCGTTCGCCTCGACCATCGCCGGGACGATGCACGCCTGCGGCCACGACACTCACACCGCGATGCTGGCGGGCGCGGCGCGGCTGCTGTGCGGCCGGGCCGCGTCGCTCAGCGGCGAAGTGCGGTTCATGTTTCAGCCGGGCGAGGAAGGCTTTCACGGCGCGCGCCATATGCTGGACGAGGGCCTGCTGAATCCGCTGCCTGAAGCCGCCTTTGCGCTGCACATCATGCCCAATTCGCAGCATGGGCTGGTGGCCGGGCGGGCGGGGGCGCTGATGGCTTCGGCCGACCAGTTCGACATTGTGATCGAAGGCCGCGGCGGCCATGCCGCGATGCCGCACACCGCGCTCGATCCGGTGCCGATCGCCTGCGAGGTGGTCACCGCGCTGCAGACCATGGTGGCGCGCCAGTTCGACGCCGCCGATCCGGTGATCGCCACCGTTGCCCGGATCGAGGCTGGCACCGCGCACAATGTCATTGCCGATTTCGCCACGCTCAAAGGCACGCTGCGCTCGCTCTCACCGCGCCACCGGGCCAAGCTTCACGCCGCGCTGACCCAGCTGGCCAAGGGTATTGCCGAGGCTCACGGGGCCAGCGCCAAGGTCGTCATCACCGCTGGCTTTCCGGTCACCTTGTGCGATCCGCGCGCGGTCGCGCTGGGCGAGACGGTCACCACCGCGCTGTTCGGCGCGCCATCGTGGCGCACGCTCGGCCACCCGATCATGGGCGCGGAAGACTTCTCCTACGTGCTCGAACAGGTGCCGGGCGCGATGTTCTTCCTTGGCGTCGCGCACGAAGGCGTCGACCACCACAACTGCCCCTCGATCCACTCGCCCCGGATGATGGTCGACGAAGCCGCCTTGCCCCGAGGCGCGGCGCTGCTGGCGGGCCTGGCCGAGCGGTTTCTGGCGCAGGGGTGGGATTGACGAATCCAGCTGGCGCCAGCGAGGGTCTGTCGGACAAGGCCGACGACTCCAAAGTTAAACCTTCACTTACCTGATTCGACATTGGACTTAATGCGGCTCTCAATCGCATCAATTGCGCGGGCTGCATCAAGTGGTGGCATTCGAGAAATTGCCAGAGACTCGGCCTTGTGAGTTCCGAGATAGTAAGCGATGTCGGCAGCGTACGGACTGCTAGACATAAACATAACCATCTCCTCAGAAATCTTCACGTCTGGCGCGAACACGACCTTGTCGAAGTCCCGAAACAAGTGTCTGCGCTTTTCTGCGTTAGCCAACCAAATCTGACCGTAGTTGCTAGGTGGTGTGGCTTGGGTTGGCGCATTGGGTTGGCCTTGTCCCCAAATGCCACTCGGTGTCTGTGATCGATAAAAGTCTCGTTCAGCTGCAAGCCGCTCTGCCTCAAGTTTTGCGCGGTCCGCCTCTTCTCGCTCCCTTCGACCCCGATAGAATGCGTCCATTGCATTCCCGCCAACGTCCGGCACCACGCCATTCTGCCATTGGACCGAACTGGATCGTTGCTGTTCGCAAGTCCACACGCTGCCAATCCATCTGCATTGGGTTGTTTGTGCTGATGCTGTTCCAGCAAGCGAACAACTCGCGAAGCCAACAAGTAGCACGTGGCGCATGATCAGCTCCTCAGTGAAGCAATATACGCTAATGTTGGACGGGTCTAGGAGTGAGTTTACTATGGCATCGTGGTGCAAGCGGGCCGAGTAAGGTCGTAGCACTGCGGTTTTGGTGCACCCGACAGGATTCGAACCTGTGACCCCTGCCTTCGGAGGGCAAAGGTAGTGCTTTTCCCGCAGAATTACGCTGGCCTATCCTCTGTCATTTTGTAGCGGTTTTCCTAGATTTTTGCGCCTTCCTGATATATCCTCTGTCACATAGTTTTCCGAATGGTGCTGACAAGGTGCTGACTCGGAGTGGTTGAGGAGGTTCGGATGGCTGGCGAAAAAAGCATGAGCAAACTGACAAAGCGGCTGGTCGATGCGGCCCAGCCGAATGATCGGCCTTATCGCTTGTGGGATAGCGAGCTGCGCGGGTTCGGGCTCAAGGTCACTCCAGCTGGAGCAAAGTCCTACATTGCCACCTATCGGGCCGGGACGGGCCGAGGGGCACCGC
>JANMBA010000247.1:0-1607 GCA_031360105.1 Novosphingobium sp. | reverse complement strand
TTCTTGAAATCGTGCGGTGCGGCGTAAGCTTCGAATTTGGCGCCAAATTCGGCGAAGGGCGGCGGAGTGTCGGCCAGGCAGATGAAGATCCCCCCGGCGATGCATTCGATCGCCACCGGTTTCAACCCGTGCTCGGCCTTGCTGAAATCGGCCGGCATGCGTCCGGCGGCGAGCAGGCTGCCATCGAGATCATAAGTCCACCGGTGATAAGGGCAGACCAGCCGCGCCGCAGAACCGGCTCCGGGCTGGCACAGCAACGATCCGCGATGGCGGCAGCTGTTGTGGAAGGCCTTGATCTCGCCGTCGCGATTTCGGGTGATCAGGACCGGCCATTTGCCCACGGTCAGCGCCATGTAACTACCGGGCTTGGGTAATTCGCATTCGAACCCGGCCATCAGCCAGCTGTGGCCGTAGATGGCGTCCATATCGAATTCAAAGGCGCGGGGATCAAGGTAAAGTCCCTGCGGCAGGGAATGGTCGGCGCGGCGTGCCTCGAACTGGCCAGCGGCCCACGCCAGGTTAGTCATCACCAAATTCCCCCGCCAGCAATACCAGTGATAGTGCCGCACCCGCCTGCAAACGGGAAATCGACTTTAGGCATAGCCCTATGTCAAAAAGTCAGACATCACGGTGCCGCAGTTGCCTGCAATCGGAGGGGCAAGGTTATCGCGAACAAGGCTGTCATGAACCGGCGCTGGCTTCCGCTTAACGCGCTTCGGGCGTTTGAGGCGGTCGGCAAGCACCTTAGCTTTACTGGCGGGGCGGCGGCTTTGTCGGTTTCGCAAAGCGCGCTGAGCCGTCACGTCAGCGCGCTCGAAAGCCTGCTCGGCAAGCAGCTGTTTGAGCGTGACGGCGGCCGCCTCTCGCTAACTCCCGCAGGTGACGAACTGCTGGCGGTGGTCTCCAAGTCGCTCGAGCGGATCGAGCAGACGATGAATGCCATTCGCGATGAAAGCGTGCCGGGCCGAGCGATGCGTTTGCATGTGCCGCCCTCGCTGCTCCAGCAGATGTTCATGCCGATGCTTGGCGAGTTTCACCGTGACCATCCTGAAGTTCGCATCGACCTGTCCAGCGCCAACGTGACCGGGCTGCCGCCGACCGAACTTGATATGGCGATTGTCTACGATCGGCCCAACGTCGATGACCGTATCACCGACCTGTTGTGGATGGTCCGCGTCGCGCCATTGGGTTCACCGGAAACTGCCGCCGCCGCTGCAGGCAAGTCGCTGGCGCAGTTCTTGTCGGGTCAGGAACTGCTGCACCTCAAGCTGGAAGGCCATCCGCGCGATCTTCTGTGGGGCGATTACCTGCGTCGCAATGGGGTCGCCTTACCGACCATGGATGGCCTTGCCTTCGATACGGCCATTGCGTCAGCTAAGTACGCCATGACCTCGGGCGGGGTCATGCTTGGTGATGTAGATCTGTTTGCCGCCGAACTGGCAGCGGGGCAGCTGGTCATGCCTTTCGATGCGGTGATCGAGGATGGCTACGGCTATTACCTCAAACTGCACGCCGACGACCTGGCCGATCCTGCAATCGCGTCGTTCCGCAGCTGGATGATCGCCCGGTTCGCAGCGCTGCGCGGGGCTACTGCGCGAGGATGATCT
>JANMBA010000241.1:0-4649 GCA_031360105.1 Novosphingobium sp. | reverse complement strand
TCGGTCGAGCGCCATGGCGATGCTTAATACCAGCAGCGCGGTTGCGGCGATGCCGAACGCAACCAGCACGATCGCGCCAAGCCGAAACCACACGCGCGAAGATCGCTCAGCGGCAAAAAATTTTGTGGAGGGTTGCAACACCCCCGCTTCCGGCTGAGCGACAAGCTCAGCGGAGTTGGCGGCCCCCTCCACAACTGTGGTCTGCGCCGCACTGCCGTGCTGCTGAAGGTAGATTGGATTACCTGTAAGTGAATTACTGGTCGGAATGGTCATCAACAGCGTGCTTTGGCGGCGATAGAGCCGCGCGATCTGGGCGCGCGGCAGGCCGCCAAGCCGTTGCCGGATCACCTCGATGCGTTGATTGACCGCACTTTCGGAAATGCCCAGTCTGCGGGCAATTTCCTTGCTGGTCAGACCTTCCGAGACGAACACCAGCACTTCGCTCTGCTTGTCAGTCAGGGCGTCAAGCAGCGCCATTTGCTTTAATAGATCGGACATTATGACTCAGCGATAGGGCATGCAGCGACTGGTAACAAATAGGTTTATGGATTGACCGGACTTGCAACTGTAAAGAGCTGAACGAGAGGCTTTTGCGCGAAGCTGTTCGGGCGGCTTTGGGCCAGCGGTAACGGGCCTTTCGCGCAGCACATAATTGGATTACAATCAGTCTCAATCAGGCGCTGCCTGGCGCGCTGCTGACCTATTTGAACTGGCAGGCCCAGCGGCGCCAATTCCCGGAAGAGGAGATTCGCGATGAGGTTATCGGTCAAACCAACCTTCGGTGCCATGGCGCTGGTGCTTGCGCTAACTGCTGCCCAGCCCGCCCTGTCGAGCGGCGGCGGGGGCGGCGGGGGCGCTGCAATGCCCAGCACCAGCGCTCCCGATTACGATCCGGTGGTCGAATACCGCACCGGTATCGCGGCTTACGAAGCCAAGGATTACAAGAAAGCGGTGGCAGCGTTCAAACACGTGGTGGCAGTGGCGCCGACTTTGGCCCCAGCGCAATACCTGCTTGGCGCCAGCCTGATCGGTTTGGGTGATTTCAAGCGCGCGATCAAACCGCTCGAAGCAGCAGCAAAGGCCGACCCCACCCTGATCGAGGCGCAGCGCGATCTGGCCATCAGTTACGCCCGGCAGGGTGACCCGGTCAAAGCCGCCGCGCGGCGCGATGCGCTGAACGCCCGCAAAGTGGCCTGTGCCGGGACTTGTCCCGCCGCCGCGCAGATCGACGCCGCGATTGCAGCGATCGACGCCGTACTGGCTGGCGCGCCGCCACAAGCATTGGGTTCGGTGCGGGATTTCCGCTCGCTCGCAGCGATCGATGGGACCTATGTGGAGGCGGTCAGCCTGATCAATGAAGGCCGCTATGAACCCGCGATAGCCCTGCTCGAAGGGGCGTTGTGGAGCGCCGGACCGCATCCCGATTTGCTGACTTATCTTGGTTATGCCAATCGCAAGCTGGGGAATTATGACACCGCCGGATCGTGGTACCGGGCGGCCTTGGCGGCCGCGCCAAACCATCGCGGCGCGCTGGAATATTATGGCGAACTCAAGCTTCAGCGCGGCGACCGGCGCGGTGCACTGGCGCATCTGGCGCGGCTTGAGCAGCTGTGCGGGTTTGGCTGCGTGCAAGCTGACGAACTTCGGGCGCAAATCGCTGGGGCCAGTCAATCCGCCTCCTGATTGCGGCACTGGGGTTGAGCGCTGCGTTGGCCGCAGTTGTGGCCGCAGCGCCGCCCACCCGCAATGCCCCGCCGCTGGTGGCGCTAACGTGGACCGCGCCCGGCCATGAGCGCGAAGTATTGCTGGAGCAGCCGGCGACTTGCCTCAACCCAGCCATCGCGTCCGCGCAGGTCCGAATGGGTCAGGCGCTGTTCAACGCCCCCGATCTGTTCGGCGGTCAGGCCGCGCGCGCCGCGATCAGTTGCGCCAGCTGTCATTCTAACGGGCGGCGTAATCCGGCGTTCTTTCTTGGCGGGATATCGGACGAGCCGGGCAGCGCCGATGTCAGCTCCAGTTTCTTCAGTCTCGCGCGCGCTGATCGGCGGTTCGATCCGGTCCCGATCCCGGATTTGGCTGTGCCCGGAAAGATCGACCGCGACCCGGCTTCGGGCGTGCTGGAACGGTTTATTCGCGGGCTGATCGTCGAGGAGTTTGCGGGCCGCGAGCCAAGTGCCGCGCAACTCGACGCACTTGCCAGCTATGTCCGGGCGGTCAGGGCCTGTTCCGGGCACGCCACCGAGCCGCGTAATCTGGCCAGCGATTTGGCGTTGCTCAGTGCCAGCATCGATGGCGCGATCGGACTGCTGGACCAGCACGATCCCGCCGGTGCCGCACTTCTGATCAAAGCCACGCGGTTCCGTCTGGGCTTGATCGATGAACGGATGACCGGACCCAAGCTGGGCAGCTCGCACAAGGCGTTGCTCGCCGCTTCGCTCAAACTGGCGCAGGTGCCATTACAACGCACACCGCTGGCAAGCTGGCTGATTGAATTTGATCGAAGCACCGCGCCGCAGCTGATCCGCGCTGAGCGGCACAGTCTGTACGAACCGCGCCAACTGGGTCAGTGGCTGGCCCGCATCGGGCAGAAGGGAAAACCGTGATGGGTTGGTATGATGATCACGTGGTGCCAAGGTTGATCAAGTGCGCTTGCAGTTCGCCCGCGATTATGACTGTGCGCCAGCAGGTCGTGCCGCTGGCAGGCGGCGCAGTGTTTGAGCTGGGCTGCGGCGGCGGGATCAATCAGCAGTTTTACGATCCGGCAAAGGTCACCAGCTATGCCGGGATGGATCCGTCAGCCAAGGGCCGCGATTATGCGCAAGCAGCAGCGCAGGAGCAGGGGCGCAGCGCCGATATTCGCGGCGGGGTGGGTGAGGCGCTCCCCTATGGCGATGCCAGTTTTGATTGCGTGGTCTGCACCTTCACGCTGTGCTCGGTCCATGATCCGGGGCAGGTGCTGCGCGAGCTGCGCCGCGTGCTCAAACCGGGCGGGCGGCTGCTTTACGCCGAACATGGCCGCGCGCCCGATCCCGGAGTAGCGATCTGGCAGGACCGGATCGAGCCTGTGTGGAGGCGTCTGGCGGGCGGCTGCCACCTTACGCGCCCGGTGAGCGCATCGATCGCGCAGGGGCCGTTTGCGGTGAATCAACTGGGGGCGCACTATGCCCCCAAGACCCCGCGCTGGGCCGGGTGGATTGAATGGGGCGAGGCTCTGAAGGCCGCCTGATGGTCAGATTGCCCGCACTTCGCCCACTTGCATGATCCAGGCATTGGCCTCGCCAAATTGCTGCTCGAGCGCAGCGCGGCGGAACCGGCCGGGGGCTTCGAACGGGTCTTCCGGGGTCAGCATGATGCTGCCCCAATGCATCCCGACTGCCGCCGCAGCGCCGATATCGCGGGCGATCATCACCGCCTCTTCGGGGGTGGCGTGGCTGGCCTGCATGATGATCCGTGGCTCGTATGCGCCGATCCCGATCAGCGCGAGGTCGAACGGCCCGGCGCGCTCGCCGATTTCGCGGAACACATCGCCGTACCCGGTATCGCCACCGAACCAGACCTTCGTGCTGGGCGAGGCGAGCGCCATGCTGGACCACAGCGTCCGGTCGCGATCAAATAGCCCGCGACCGGAAAAATGAACCGCAGGCAGCGCGGTGATGGTCAGATCGTCGCAGTGATATTCCTGCCACCAGTCGAGTTCGGTCACTTGGACAAAGCCCAGCCCCCGCAGCAGCGGGGCGAGGCCGAGCGGACAGACGACTGGCGTTTCAGCGCGCCAGCGATAGGCTTTCAGCGCGGCCGTATCGACATGGTCATAATGGTTGTGGCTGATCACGATCAGATCGAGCCGGGGCAATTCAGCGGCGGTCAAGGCTGGGCGCAGAAAGCGTTTCGGCCCAAAACCGAGCGGGCCAGCATGCGGGCTGAGGTAGGGGTCAGTCAGCAGCAGTTTGCCGCCCAGCCGCAGCGCGAAGCAGGCATGGCCCAGCCATGCGAGCTGATTTTCGCCCAATGTTGCCAGATCGGGCTTGGCTTGGCTGGATAGCCCGGCGGGGATCGGTGGCAGCTTGGCGCGGCGCATATCCCACAGCAGGAACTTCAGGAAATCGCGCAATCTGGCGCGGCGCGGCGGGCTGCCCGGCGGATTGCGAAACCCGCCGCCGGGGCGATGATGCTCAGGCCGGCCTGGGAGCTGATCGTTCATCGCGGATTATACAGCGCCGTGGACGAGCAAGAAACGGGGCGCTGCCTGGTCAGGCAGCGCCCCGTTCTAGCTTGGTTAATCGCCAAAGGTGCGCTGCCACCAGCCGCGGCGCGGGGTGCCATCATCAGCCTCTTCCACCGCGGCATCAGCCGCTTTGGCGCTGCTGGCCTTGGCCCGGCTGGCCTTTGGTGCCGCCGGTTCGGCCTCTTGGGTTGCCACTGCGTCTGCCGCTACGGCTTTCTTGCGGCTGCGCTTGGGCTTTTCGGCAGGTTCATCGCTGACTGCTGCCTCCGCGCTTGGCTCGGGCTCGTTCACCGCAACTTCGGGGGCTGCCGCATCGGCTTTGCTTTTGCGCGCGCGCTTGGGCTTGGCCGGAGCTTCGGCGGCATCCGCTACTGCTGCAACGGGGTCCTCGGCTGCCACTTCTGCGGTGCGTTCAGGCACGGCA
>JANMBA010000259.1:0-3295 GCA_031360105.1 Novosphingobium sp. | reverse complement strand
CCCTTTTGCGCCCTGTGCGCCCAGCCACAGAACGGCGGGCTGGCCCGCAAATTCAGCGCGCGGCTTGACCTGCGGTGACACTCTGGCAAGTTGCCAATGAAAACCAAAATGGAGGGCAAGGCCGATGCGCAAAGCAGTGATAGCGGCGCTGCTGCTGTTGGGATCAACGGGATTGGCCAGTGGCTGCAAAAAGTTGACCCGGATGGTGGCCAGCCCGGCTGAGGTCAAAGACAGCGCTTTTCCAGAACGGGTCTATTGGGGCGACACGCATCTTCATACTTCCAATTCGGTCGATGCCTTCGGGTTCGGCAACCGGCTCGATCCTGAAGCAGCGCTGCGGTTTGCCAGCGGTGAGGAGGTTACCTCGTCAACCGGGATCAAAGCCAGGCTGGCGCGTCCACTCGATTTTCTGGTGGTCACCGATCACGCCGAGGGGCTGGGTGCAACCAAGGCGCTATACGATGCCCCCCGCCTGCTGATCAGTGACCCCACATTGCTGCGCTGGTACGATTTGATGCACGAAGGGACCAAGGGATCGCTTCAGGCAACCGCCGAAATGCTCGATGCCCGCGCGCATGGTAAGCTGCCGGCCGGGCTTAACGATCCGGCCAAGGCGGCGGGACGCACGCACAAGATCTGGAATGAAAGCCTGACCACGGTCGATAGCTATAATGATCCGGGTAAGTTCACCGCGTTCTTCGGGTTTGAATATACCCTGATGCAGGGCGGCAATAACCTGCATCGCAACGTGATCTTCCGCGACGGGATCGACAAAGTCAGCCAGATTGATCCGCTTGATCCCACCACTGAACTGTGGCCCGACAAGCTATGGGATTATATGGACGGCTACGAGCGGAAGACCGGCGGCAAAGTGCTCGACATTCCGCACAATTCCAACCTGTCGAATGGGCTGATGTTCATGCTGACGGACCCCAACGGCGGGCCGATGAGCGCTGAATATGCCCGCCGCCGCGCTGCGCATGAGCCGGTGGTGGAAATCACCCAGATCAAGGGCGATAGCGAAGCGCACCCGTTCCTTTCGGCCAACGATGAATTTGCCGGCTTCGGTACCGCCGGGTGGGAACTCAACAACCTGCTCAACACACAGCCAACCAAGCCGGGTGACTATGCCGGAAGTTACGTCCGCGAAGCGCTCAAGCGCGGTTTGCTGATCGAGCAGCGCACCGGTGTGAACCCTTATAAGTTCGGCGTGATCGGATCGACTGACGCACACACTTCATTGTCCACCGCCGACGACAACAATTACTTCGGAAAGCATCCCGGTGTCGAACCCAGTGCGCATCGCTCGGCCGACACTTTTGTCCCCGGCATGACCGTTGCGCAAGTTGGCCGGATGAACTGGCAATCGCTCGCCAGCGGATATGCGGCAGTCTGGGCCACCTCGAACACCCGCACAGCGTTGTTTGATGCGATGATGCGGCACGAGGTTTACGGCACCACCGGTCCGCGCATGACCGTGCGGTTCTTTGGCGGATGGAACTTCAAACCCGAAGACCTCAAATCCGATTGGGTCAAGGCGGGCTATCAGCGCGGGGTGCCGATGGGCGGGACGTTGGCTCCGCATCCGGCCAGCACGCCGGGCAAAGGCGCGCCAAGCTTCATCGTATCGGCGCTGAAAGACCCGCTCGACGGCAATCTTGATCGGGTCCAAGTCATCAAGGGCTGGGTCGATAAAGCCGGGCAAGCGCACGAAAAAGTGTTCGACGTGGTGTGGAGCGCGATGGATCAGCGGAGGCCCGTTGGCGGCAAAGTGCCCGCAGTGGGCGACACGGTCGATGTCGCCAGGGCCGCTTACACCAACACCATAGGCGCGCCCGTTTTGTCGGCGGTGTGGACCGATCCTGAGTTCGATCCGGGAACGCGCGCGTTTTACTATGTGCGGGTGCTGATGATCCCGACCCCGACCTGGATCGATTACGACATGGTCAAGTTCCACCTGACGCTCGATCCGCAAATCCCGCTCAAGCAGCAGGAGCGCGGCTATACCTCGGCGATCTGGTATAACCCTGTCTGATCTGGCCGGTTTGAGATGACGCTGCCGCCGAAGGCCCGCGCGCTCCTGAACGAGCCGCTGGTCCATTTCCTGATCGCGGGCGCGGCGGTGTTCTGGCTGCTATCAGGCCGCGCGCCCGATCTGGGTGAGCGGCGGATCGTGGTCGATAAAGCCGTGGTTGGCGCGATGGTCGAGCGGTTTTATGGCTCGTTCCACCGCCTGCCCTCGCCCGATGAGACCGACGGGATGATCCGCGATTACGTCGCCGATCAGGTCTATTACCGCGAGGCATTGCGGCTCGGGCTCGATCAGGGCGACGAGGTGGTCGTCCGGCGGATGCGGCGCAAGCTGGAAAGTCTGGCGGTGGCCGATGCTGAAACCAAAGAGCCCGGTGACGCGCAGTTGCAGGCGTTGATCGACGCCGATCCGGCGCGTTATTCGGATGATCCGCGCTCCAGTTTTGAACAGGTCTATCTGGGCGCGGACACGCCGGAAGGTCGCGCCGCCGCCAATGCCGGGTTGGTTGAGCTGCGCGCTGGCCGCTCGGTCAGTGCCGCCCCTGCCCCGTTGCCTGCGCGGCTCGACGCGGCGCGGGCGAGCGAAATTTCGGGACTGTTCGGCGATGAATTCACGCTGGCCGTGCGCGCGCTGCCGCTGGGGCAGTGGCAAGGCCCGGTCGCTTCGGGCGTGGGTCTGCATCTGGTGCGGGTTCAGGCTCGCGCCGCGCCGTCCAAGCCTAGTCTCGCCGCTGTCCGCCAGCGCGTCACCAACGATTGGCGCGCCGCTGAAATCGCGCGGACGCGGGCCGATGACTATGCCCGGATGCTGCGCGGCTATGACGTGATGATCGCGCTGCCCAAATGAACCGGCGGCTGCTCTTGCTAACGGCGCTGGTGCTGGCTGTTCCCGTCAGCGCCGACGAGCTGCGCCCCGGCTATCTGGAGTTGACTCAGCAAGACGCGCAGCATTGGCGGATGGTCTGGAAAGCGCCGGTCCTCGGCGGCCTCGCCACCCATGCGCGCCCGCTGGTGCCGCCGCAGTGCCGCCAATCCTCCCCCACTGTCCGGCTCGAAGGCGCAGCGCTGATCGCGGATAGCCGGTTGACTTGCGCCAAGGATTTGGCCGGAAGCGATGTCGGCCTCGCCGGGATGGACGCGGCCTTCACCGATGCGCTGGTGCGGATTGCGCCGCTGGGCCGCCCGGTTCAAGCCGCGCGGCTGACCCCGGGGCACGCGGTGGTCACGGTCGCCGCGGTGCCTGATCGCTGGGCGGTGGCACGAA
>JANMBA010000257.1:0-3877 GCA_031360105.1 Novosphingobium sp. | reverse complement strand
CGGACGTGACCGACGTGGATTTTGCCCGAAGGATAGGGAAACATCTCAAGCACGTACGAGCGCGGCTTGGCCGAATGGTCATCGGCGCGGAAGGTCTGCGCCTTATCCCACACGTGCTGCCAGCGCGGATCGGCGCTGGCTGGATCGAAACGTTCGTTGGTCATGGACGATGCTCTAACGGCTGAGGCGTTTGGTGCAAGCTGAGGGATGGATTGGAGCAAGCGCCCGCCCCCGACTCCTTCCCGCGGGCGGGGAGCGAGACTTGCCAAGCGGTAGCAAGATTAGCCGCACCGGGGTGAGCAGCCTTGCGGCTCGGCCCGGCAAAAATTCCTTACTTAACCCCGGAAGCCTGGCGGCGCAGATCGCGGGCGCGGGTCAGGATGACGTCTTCCAGCTTTTGCACCGTGGCCGCTTGCACTGGAGCATCGACCCACAGGCCGTTCTGATTGGCCTGGCGGCTGGCGGCGACGCGCAGCGCATCGGCGCGCAGGTCTTGATCGAGGATGGTCACAGTGACCTTCATCCGCTCGCCCGGATTGTTGGGGTTCGAATACCAGTCGGTCACGATCACCCCGCCATTGCTGTCGGTTTGCAGCAGCGGCATGAAGCTGACCGCTTCAAGGCTGGCGCGCCACAGGTAGGAATTGACGCCGATCGTGGTGATCCGCGAGGCGGCGAGATCAGCCTTGGGGCGATCCTTGTTGCCGCCGCAAGCGGTCAATGACACGGCGGCGAGCGCGATCAGCCCGGCGCGTCCGAGAATGCGAACAGTGCTGGCGCGGGGTGGGGTGGTGGCAATCATAGCGTTGATCCGGGTCCTGTCGCTCAAAGGTGCTGCGAGCCTGCGCCGCGCCGAGCCTCTATAACCGAGGAGGCCATGGCGGCAAGCCCGCAATGCCGCGCTATTGCCGGTCTGCGCGGTGAATAACCGCTGAATGATCGCGCCACTGCCAGAGGAGGTGCAGCGGTTAAGCACAAATTCAGGCCCATGGGTCCACTCGCCGCTTGGATTCCGGATCGAATTGCGCGATTGTGCGTTATTCTGATTGGTAAACAAGGGCAGACAATGACGCAGGTGGTGGCAGGCAAGCGCAAGCTCGGCGGGAAATCTTCCGCGCTGCTGCTGTGCGGTGCGGTCAGCCTGCTGGCGTTGCCCAGCGCTGTGTTGGCCTTTGCCGCGACCTTTGGCGCAGATTTGCCGGACGGCGTTGCAACGGCTGGCAACAGCGGCTTCATCCCGTCCGAGGTTGATCCCCGGCTGGCGCGCTCGATCACGGTGCGGGCTTTGGCCAAAGGCCAATCGTTCCGGTTTACCCCGGCGGCGGTGCCGACCGGGATGGACCGGTCGGTGGTGACCGTAGCGGTCCGGCTTAACGATGTTAGTGGCCAGTCGCTGGCGCTTCGTGCCCCGGCTGCGGGTGATGCTGGCGAAACCAGCACCGCGCTGCGAATTGCGCCGACCGGGTACAGTCTGGGCGCGGCGCGCGGCTATCGCAGCTTTGCCCAGAATGCGGTGCCGGCCACCCCGATCCGGCAACTCGCGGCGCCTGATCTGGCGAGTTATCAGCCCAAGCCTGGGGTTGCTGCCGATCCCTCGCGGTTCGCGCCGCGAATCGCGCTGGACGAGCATGAGAAGACCGGGCGCAGTCCGCGCACCTTTGATCAGGCTGATCAACAGGTCGATCTGGGCGGCAGCTACCGCGTCACCCGCAATCTGAATGTCACGGCGGGCGTGCGCTATTCGTCCGACCGGGACCGGCTGCGTCCGCTGACCGATGGGCGGCAAGATAGCCAAGCGGTTTACGTTGGCACCCAATTCCGCTTCTAAGCTGGTTTCCCCGAAGTTTACGTTTGCGGCACGCTTGCGCCCCGGCGCAGCCCCGGTAAGCTTGCCGTAACGGTATAAGCTTTGAGAAGGGCACAGATATGGCGCGTGTGGCGATAGTAACCGGCGGAACCAGAGGCATCGGCGAAGCGATCTGCCTGCGGCTCAAAAAGCAGGGCCATCTGGTGGTCGCAAATTATGGCGGCAACGAGGAAAAGGCCCGCGCCTTTACCGCCGCTACCGGCATTCCGGCTTACCGGTTCGATGTCGGTGATCATCAAGCCTGCATCGATGGCTGTGCGCAGATCGCGGCTGAACACGGGCCGATCGAGATTGTGATCAACAATGCCGGGGTCACCCGCGACGGGGTGCTCCACAAAATGACTTTCGAGGATTGGAACGAGGTGATGCGGATCAACCTTGGCGGCTGCTTCAACACCGCCAAGGCGACCTTTTCCGGGATGCGCGAACGCGGCTGGGGACGGATCGTCAACATCGGCTCGATCAATGGGCAGGCCGGGCAATACGGCCAGGTCAACTACGCCGCCGCCAAATCGGGGATCCACGGCTTTACCAAGGCGCTGGCGCAAGAAGGCGCGAAATACGGCGTCACCGTCAACGCCATCGCGCCAGGCTATATCGATACCGATATGGTCGCCGCCGTGCCTCCGCCAGTGCTCGAAAAAATCGTCGCCAAAATCCCGGTCGGGCGGCTGGGCCAAGCCGAAGAAATCGCGCGCGGGGTGGCCTTCCTGACCAGCGACAATGGCGGCTTCGTCACCGGATCGACGATGAGCATCAACGGCGGGCAGCATATGTATTGACGGTCCGAGAAGATTAGCGAAGGCGTTCCGCTGGAACGGCAAGCTAATCGCCGGTGGCGAAGCCACGGACCGGCTCGGCCAGCGGGGCGGCGGATAGAACCCGCCGAACCCGTCTGACGTCATGGCGGCGGCTTTGCCGTCGCCCGTCTCGCCTTCATTGCACGTAGATCCCTGACACTTTCCACGCTCCGCTTTCCTGCACCAAAGTGAGCAGCTCGACACCCTCGACCTTATTGGCGTAGCTGGTGCGGAACTTCACCACGACGTTGCCAGCGGGTGGTGCCGGTGTTTCATCGACCGAGATCAACTCGCGGCTGCGCGCCGGACCGAATTTGCCGTGAACGCTGAGCGCCGCCTTGGTCCAGCCGTCGAGCGTGTTGCTGGTGCGGAACGCAGTGGTGGTGAGGTCGTAGCTCGCCTGCCAGTCCCTGGCGTCGACCAGTTCAAGCCAGTGGCGCGCCGCGGCGGCCGCTTCGGTTTCGGCAGCGCTGGGCGTCGACATGGCAGAGGTAGCGACCAAAGGCTGAGCGACTTGGCCGACTCCGACCAGCGAGGTCAGCGCGGCAAGGGTTAGGGCAAACAGCATGGCAAATCCTCCGATGATCCAGCCCGGCCGCCGGGCAGTGGCGACCATGGATGGCTGGTGAGAAGCCAGTGCACCTTGCGCGGGGTCCACCGCATCCCCCAAACTCTTGTCTCCAAACAATTTGGGGTCGGTCTCTTCCAGATCACGCATTTGCCGCGCGGCCTCGCGGCTGCTCGATGTTGCCATCTTGCGCCGCGCTTCGCGCAGCCGTTCGTTGACCGTATGGACCGACAAACCCAGGTGCCGCGCCATCGATTTGGCGTCGTAGCCGCTGCCGAGCAGCCGCAGGGTCTGCTTCTCTTTTTCGGACAACGCTTGGTAGCCGGTGCTCATGGCATTGGTGTAGGCACGCGAAAAATTCGCGGCCACCCCAAATTTTTCGTATCGCTCGCTATCGCTACCGTCCTAGATCGCGGCATGACCACCCCCTATCACCCGCCGGTCAAGCGTTCGATCGAAATTGCCGGGCACAAGACCTCAATCAGTCTGGAACCGCTGTATTGGGAACTGCTGAAGCAGGCGTCGCAGGCTGAGGGCTTGCCGATCAACGCGCTGGTGGCCCGGATCGATGCGGAACGGATCCAGGCTCCGGTCGCGCCCGGACTGGCTGGCGCAGTGCGGATTTGGCTGGTAGCCTGGCTG
>JANMBA010000224.1:0-3468 GCA_031360105.1 Novosphingobium sp. | reverse complement strand
GACTGGTCCGGGATTGGCGGTGCGGCGACGGACGATAGCGCGCTTTATCTGGAACTCGATGGCTGGGAAGGCCCGCTTGATCTGCTGCTCGATCTGGCGCGGCGGCAGAAGGTCGATTTGCGCAAGATCTCGATCCTTGGGCTGGTTGACCAGTATCTGACCTATATCGAGCAGGCCGAGGCGTTGCGGCTGGAACTGGCGGCGGACTATCTGGTGATGGCGGCGTGGCTGGCGTACCTCAAATCGTCGCTGCTGCTGCCGCGCGAAGAACAAGCCGATCCCAGCCCCGAAGAACTGGCGCTGCGGTTGCAACTGCGGCTGCAACGGCTCGCGGCGATGCGCGATGCGGCTGGGCGCTTGCTCGGACGGGACCGGCTGGGGCGCGATACGTGGCTGCGCGGCGCGCCGGAGGGGCTGCGGATTGACCGCAAGGTGCTGTGGCAGTGCGATTGGTTCGCGCTGGTGCAGGCTTACGGGCAGGTCAAGGCGCGCACCGCGCCGGTGGTGCACATGGTCCGCGACCGGATGGTGATGACGCTCGATTCGGCGCTGTCGCGAGTTTCGGCGATGCTCGGGGTCAATCTCGACTGGATGGAACTGCGCGATTTTCTGCCGCCGTTTGCCGAGCCCAAATTGCGGCGCTCGGCGCTGGCTTCCAGCTTTGTCGCCGCGCTTGAACTGGCGCGGATCGGCAAGACCGAACTGGCGCAGGACACCGCGTTTGGGCCGCTGATGCTGCGCGGGATTAAACTATGACCGATCCCGATGATCTGGTCCGCGCGGTCGAGGCGACTTTGTTTGCCGCCGAAGCCCCGCTCAGCGCGGCGGCAATCTCGGTTCATCTGGGCGGTGCGGCGGTGGAGGGTGCGCTGGCCGACTTGGCTGCGACTTACGCCGGGCGCGGGATCGCGCTGGTCGAACGCGGCGGGCGCTGGCATTTTCAGACCGCCCCCGATCTGGCGCACTTGTTGCGGCGGGAGCGCGAGGATGTCCGCCGGCTCAGCCGCGCCGCCACTGAGGTGCTGGCGATTGTCGCCTATCACGAGCCGGTCAGCCGCGCCGAAATCGAATCGATCCGCGGCGTGCAGACCGCCAAGGGCACGCTCGACGTGTTGATGGAGGCAGGCTGGGTGCGGATTACGGGGCGGCGCGAGGTGCCGGGTCGGCCAGTGATCTATGCCACCACGCCCGATTTCCTGACTCACTTTGGGTTGGTCAGCCGCAAGGACTTGCCCGGGATCGACGAATTGCGCGCCGCCGGGCTGCTCGATCCGGTTGAGGAAGCGCTGGCTGCGGCGCTGGAAGTTCCGGGCGAGACCGATGAACCCGAAAATCCGACCGGCGCACTGGAAAGCGGCGACGAAAGCGCTTAAGTGAACCGCAAGCGAAGCTCGCGGGCTCTTGTGCCGCGCGCCCGCCAGTGCAGGAGTAATCTGATGTTCGGTTTGTCGCCCATCCATATCGTCGTGTTCGCGCTGGTGGTGCTCGTGCTGTTCGGGCGCGGCAAAGTGTCCGAATTCATGGGCGATTTCGGCAAAGGCGTGAAAAGCTTCAAGCAAGGCATGGCCGACGAAACCACCCCGCCGCCGCCCGCCGCAACGCCCCAAATCCCCCCCGCACCGACCGGCCAGGCCACGCTTAACGGCGAACAGGTCATCGATCCCGCCAAACAGCCGCCGCAGTAAACCGCGCCAGTTCGGCGGGGACGCAGCATGTTTGATATTGGTTGGGATGAAATGCTGTTCACGGCGATCATCGCGATCGTGGTGATCGGTCCCAAGGATTTGCCGCGCGCGCTGCGCGTGGCCGGGCAATGGATCGGCAAAGTCCGCCGGGTTTCGGGGCATTTTCGCTCAGGGATCGAAACCATGATGCGCGAAGCTGAGATGGCCGATATGGAAAAGACCTGGCGCGAGCAGAACGAAGCGATCATGGCCGCCCATCCCGCCACGCCCACTGAGGAAGCGGCGCTGACCGGGACCAATCCCGGCACGCTGATGGAACCGCTGCCAGCCCCGGCCCAGCCGCCGCCGCCAGCGATCAAGCCGCCGCGCGCAAAAAAGGCTTCGGCTGCGAAACAAGCTGTGAAACCAGCAGCCAAAAAGAGCGCGGCCAAACCGCGCGCAAAGGCCAAGTAATGCCGTTCGAGATTCCCGATATCGATCAGACGCAGGCCCCGCTGCTCGATCACCTGGTCGAGCTGCGCGCGCGGCTGCTGCGAGTCATCGCGGTGCTGGTGGTAACCTTCGCCGGGTGCCTCTATTTCGCCAGCGATATCTTTGGCTTTTTGATCCGCCCGCTGACCAAAGCGTTCCCGCCGGGGCAAGGCAAGCTGGTCTATACCAAGCTGTACGAGGCGTTCTTTGTGGAGATGAAAGTGGCGCTGTTTGCAGCGTTTTTCATCAGCTTTCCAGTGATCGCCAACCAGATCTGGGCGTTCGTTGCGCCGGGGCTTTATGCCAAGGAAAAGAAGGCGTTTCTGCCGTTCCTGATCGCTACTCCGGTGCTGTTCACCTGCGGGGCGGCGCTGGCCTACTATTTCGTGATGCCCACCGCGTTCAAATGGTTGCTGGGGTTTCAGGGTTCAAAAGGCGGCCTGAATATCGAGGCGCTGCCCGCCGCCGGGGATTACCTCGGGCTGGTCATGCAGTTCATTCTGGCGTTCGGGATCAGCTTTCTGCTGCCGGTGCTGCTGCTGCTGCTTAACCGCGCCGGGATTGTCAGCCGCAAGCAGCTCGTGGGCCTGCGCCGCTATGTGATCGTGGTGCTGACCGGAGTGGCGGCGGTGATCACCCCGCCCGATCTGCTCAGCCAGATCCTGCTGCTGGTGCCGCTGCTGCTGCTGTTCGAAGGCTCGTTGGTGGTGATGTGGCTGGGCGAGCGCAAGGAAGCCAAGGCTGCGGCTGTTCCGGAAGTCCTGCCTTAACACTCCCCTCCCCATCGGGGAGGGGCTTTTAAGGCTTAGTTCCCCGCCTGCTTCGCAGTTTTCGCATCCCACACCTGCACCCCGCCGACGAACACCCGGCTGACTTTGGTTTGCGCCAGATCGGCCGGACTCGACAGCAGCGGATCGCGGTCGACCATGATGAAGTCAGCGCGTTCGCCCACCACCAGCCGGCCGAACCGGCCCTCGGCGAAACCAGCATAAGCGCCGCCCGAGGTGTAAGCCGCCAGCGCTTCTTCGCGGGTCACGCGTTCTTGCGGTTGCCACCCGCCCGGCGGTGCGCCATCGGGGCCCTGGCGGCTGATCGCGGCGGCCATCCCGGCGAACGGATCGGGAATTTCAACCGGCGCGTCCGATCCGAACGCCAGCCTGGCCCCGGTCGCCTGGATCGATTTCCACGCATAGGCTCCTTTAAGCCGGGCCAGCCCAAGCCGCTTTTCGGCCATCAGC
Source organism: Novosphingobium sp. (assembly GCA_031360105.1). Classification (GTDB taxonomy): domain Bacteria; phylum Pseudomonadota; class Alphaproteobacteria; order Sphingomonadales; family Sphingomonadaceae; genus Novosphingobium. The sequence continues at coordinate 74 of JANMBA010000224.1, read as the reverse complement.
CGGTCCGAAGTCTGGTGCACCGGCTGCATCGAGGCGATGATACCGTGCTGGCCAAAGCGCGGAATGTCGACCGG
>JANMBA010000219.1:0-2425 GCA_031360105.1 Novosphingobium sp. | reverse complement strand
CATCCATGGGCCAATAGCACCCCCACTAGCTGCGCGAAACGGTCAGCCCAACAGCGAGGTCAGAAACCACACGCGTTGCTCGGCCTGATCGGTCCAGTCGTCCGCCGCGCCTTCGGTGGCATTGTCGCCGGCCGCTCCGGCAAGCGCTTTGGCTTCGCGCACAGCAGCGATCAAGCTGCGATTGTCCTCAGCCAGTTCGGCAATCATCGCCTCGGCAGAAAGCGCGGCGCTGTCCTGATCGGCGATCCGACTGCGGCCGGCAATCGCTCCGATCGAGGTCAGCGTGGAGCCGCCATTCTTGCGCACGCGTTCTGCGATCAGATCGGTCAGCGCAAACAGTTCGGTCGCCTGCGTGTCGAACAGCAAGTGCAAATCATGAAAGCGCGGCCCGGTCACGTGCCAATGGAAGCTTTTGGTCTTGAGGTAGAGCGCAAAATAATCCGCGAGCAGGCGGTTGAGGCTATCGATCAGCGCCTTCCTCGCATTGTCGGTCTTGGTCATCGGTAAGCTCCTCGTGCGGCCCGCCTATGACTACCCGATAAATCGCTCAAGCAACGATAAATCGCAACTGTGATCGTCTAAACCGATTAGATGACCACAAAGACTGCGATGGCCGCGAGCAGTATACCCAAGGCACGGCGCACGGCAGTAAGCGGCAGTGCCGCCAGCCGCTCACCACCGCTCCATCCAAGCACCGCAGTGACCGCACATCCAATCATCCCGCCCAGCACCGCAAATAGCGGCACCGCGCTGCTCGCCACGAGCGCGAAGACCAGCAGCCGCGCCGCGTCGGTCGCTTGCTGCGCGAGCAGCACCACGGCCAGCGCGCCAAGCGAGGCGGTCGGCTCGGCCGGACGGCGCCCCGGGCGCAAGACCAGCAGCTCGAGCGCGGCAAGCCCCAGCGCCAGCGCCACCAGCAGCACACGCGCAGATGGTGCCAGCTGCGGCGCGGCAAGGTTCCCAGCCCAGCCCGCCAGCCCTGCACTGAACAGCGCGACCCCGATTGCGGTAACCAGCAACCCAACCCCCGGCCCTGACTTTGCCCCGGGCCGCGCCGCCATCCACGCCACCTGCAGCTGATCGCGCGAACCTACCCCCGTGGCCAGTGCAGCGAGCAAGGTGAGGAGGAATGACGCCATGGCGGAGTGGTGGACGGGGAAGCGCTACGCGGTCAAGCGCGAGCTTCGATTCTTCATTCCGATGAAAAACTGGAGCGGGCGAAGAGATTCGAACTCTCGACCCCAACCTTGGCAAAATGCCCAGGCAGTAACGCCGACTCTACGCCATCTTGACCTAAATCACTGTTTTAACGTTTATAATATCATCACCGCACACGCCAAACGCAGCCCATTCTACGCCATCGTTTGTTCTCGTACGCTTACATTGTGCGTACATTGCCAAGGACTCCGGCTTGTGTAAGCAGAATGCCGGAAAGGAAGACCGGCATGGGCAAGCTCACCAAGCGCGCTGTCGATAGTATGGCGATCCCTGGCACGGGGCAATCATTCCTGTGGGATGATGAGCTTCGTGGCTTCGGGTTCCGTGCCATCCCATCTGGGCTGAAGGCCTTCGTTCTCCAGTATCGGAACGTCGAAGGCCGCAGCCGCCGGATCGTCCTTGGCCGCTTTGGCATCCTGACAGTCGAGCAGGCACGTTCGCAAGCACGGATCAGATTGGGCGAAGTCGCTGGCGGTAGTGACCCAGCCGAGGTGCGCGCCCAGTCCCGTGCCGCAATCACGATCCGCGAAGTCTGCAACTGGTAGCTGGAGAACGCCGAGCCAGGCATCATTCTCGGTCGCAAGCATCGACCGATCAAGGCTTCGACGCTGGCCAGGGACCGCAGCCGGATCGAAACGCATATCAAGCCGCTGCTTGGCAACCGGCAGGTCCGGGCACTGCGCATCCCCGACATCGAGAAGATGCAGATGGACATCGTCGCTGGCAAGACTGCCAAGGCCCGCGACGGCAGCAAGCGAGGCGGGAAGGCATCTGGCGGCCCTGGGGTGGCTGGTCGAGCGGTTTCTACGTTGCACAGCCTTCTGGCCCATGTGATGCTTTACGATCTGGTCGAGAACAATCCGGCCGCAGGCGTGCGCAAGATCGCGGGCAAGCCCCGCACTCGCCGCCTGAGCGCTTCCGAAATCCGCGCACTTGGCGAGGCGATGGAAATTGCCGAACGGAACGGCGAGAATCCTACAGGCCTTGCTGCCGTTCGCGCTTTGCTGCTCACCGGGTATCGTATCTCCGAGGTGATCGGGATGGAACGCGACTGGCTGCATGCCGATCAGGGCTATGTGCATTTTCCTGACACCAAGACCGATGGCCAGTTCCGACCCGTTGGCCGCGTTGCTGCGGACCTCTTGCTTGCCTTGCCCAAAAAGCGCGACCTGCCGCTCTTCTTTGCCTCGGACTTTGTCGATCGTCC
>JANMBA010000152.1:0-2044 GCA_031360105.1 Novosphingobium sp. | reverse complement strand
ACCCGTGCTTGATGACATAGATGATCGCTGAAACGATCCGGCGGTCATCGACCCTTGGAACCCCATGCGACAACGGGAAATAGGGCTCAATCCGGCGCATCTGCGCCTCGCTCAGCAGGAAAGGAACATCCATCGACAGCTCCTCCATGACGCTGCAATTGTATCAAACAATCATTACACAAGCAAGCGATTTAACAGGTCCTGACCCTAGCAAGTCGATTTTTGAAATTCGACGAACTTGTTATTTGATTCGGTAGGATCAAATACTATGAAGTAAGGCTTTGAACCCGGTCTTGAAGTGTAAATATACGTTATATTTGACGGCACATGAACGGCATTAACTGTCATAAATCTAGGCTCGAGCTGCAATTGAATATCAGATGTCACTCTTACGTCTCTTGATCTTTGATCAGCGGCCGGGGTTTTCGCAAAAGCCAGTTGCGCCGTGATCTGGAGCGGGCCGGGCTGCGGTCCAGGCGCTCTGGCCCAGCTGCTACTCGCTGATCCCCAGCACCCGCAGCGCCAGCTTGTAATGCGGCAAGTCGATCATCCGCCGATCGATCTGCAGCGTGCCCGCGCCGGGATTTTGTTTGAACGCCGCGACGATCGCGCGGGCCTCGGCCAGTTCATCTTCGCTGGGGGTAAAGGCGGCGTTGATAATCTCGACCTGCGCCGGATGGATCGCCAGCATCCCGGAAAAACCATCGGCGCGCGCCTCTTCGGCGGCGCGCTTCAGCCCCTTGGCGTCGGCGAAATCGGCGTGAAGCGTATCGATTGCCGCCACCCCGCGGGCATGCGCGGCGAGCAGCGTCTGGGTGCGGGCATAACGAAAGGTGTCGGTCCAGCGGCCATCCTTGTCACGCTTGCGGGTTGCACCGATGGCGGCTGACAAGTCCTCGGCGCCCCAGGTCAAACCCGCCAGCCGCGGCATGCTGGTGACCGCATAGCTGGGGATCGACAGCGCGGCTCCGGCGGTTTCGCTGACCAGCGGGATAATCTTGACCGCGTTGGGAGCAAGGCCACTGCGGCTTTCCAGCTCGTAGATTTCGGCTGACAGTTGCTGCACCGATTCGGGCCCGGCGCTTTTGGGCAGCATGATCCCGTCGGGCGCGCCGGGCAGCACTGCCAGCAAATCGTCGCGCCAGAGCCGACTGTCGAGCGTGTTGATGCGCACCCAGTGGCTTTGGCGCTGGCTGCCGGTTCCATGATCACGGTGCGCGCTAAGCCAGCTTCCAACCAGCTCGCGGGCGGCGGCCTTGTTTTCCGCCGCGACCGAATCTTCCAGATCGAGGATCAGCACGTCAGCGCCGGTTGCCAGCGCCTTGCCCAGCTTCTTCTCGCTGTCACCCGGCACGAACAACCATGAACGCTGCGGCATTGTGTCAGTCCTTTTTCGCGGCCTACGCCAGCACCAGCGCCGGATAATCGATATAGCCCTCTGGTCCTGGCAGATACCAGCTTTTCGGAACGTTAACATTGGGGGACCAGTCGGCACCGACCCGGATCCGTTCGGCGAGATCGGGGTTGGAAATGTAGGGGCGGCCAAAGCTGACTGCATCGCAGCGGCCCGAGCTGACATCGGCGGCGGCCTGTTCGGCGCCGTAATCCGAATTGAGCATCAATGGCCCGGTGTAGATCGAGCGAATCAGACTATCCTGATATGGTACGTCGGTGCGCCCGAAGGTGCCTTCGGGGCCGGGCTGGCGCAGTTCGACAAAGCTGACGCCGAGTTCCTGAATTACGCGGGCCGCTTCACCAAAGATGCTGGCCGGATCGGGATCGTCGCAGCCTTGCGATTCGCCGTTGGGCGAGAGCCGGATTGAAACCCGGTCGGCGCCCCATACGGCGATCAGTGCCTCAAGCACTTCGCGCATGAACCGGGTGCGGTTTTCCGCGCTGCCGCCATATTCATCAGTGCGCAGGTTGGTCCCGGCGCGCAGGAACTGATCGACCAGATAGCCATTCGCGCCGTGCAGCTGGACCCCGTCGAACCCGGCGGCCTTGGCGTTGCGGGCGGCATGGGCATAGTCGCTGACGATCCGCT
>JANMBA010000133.1:0-3020 GCA_031360105.1 Novosphingobium sp. | reverse complement strand
CAGCTCGCTAACCCCCATCAAGGCCTCATCAACCGCGCGAGCCGCTTGGCGGCCTTCGCGAATCGCCCAGACGACCAGCGATTGCCCGCGCCGCATATCGCCGCAAGCGAAGATCTGCGGGTCGCTGGTGCGATAGTCGCTGACCGGTGCGGCGACATTGCCACGCGGATCGAGTTCGACTGCGGCCTGGCCCAAAAGCCCCTGCTGGAGTGGTCCAATAAAGCCCATCGCCAGGAAGATCAGGTCGGCTTTGAGCGTGAATTCGCTGCCCGGCACTTCCTGCATCTGACCGTTCGCCCATTCGACCCGCACGCAATCGAGCCCGGTGACCTGCCCGTCTTGCCCCGCCACGCGTTTGGTCAGGATCGCCCAGTCGCGCTCGACCCCTTCTTCGTGGCTGGACGAGGTCCGCAGTTTCATCGGCCAGTTGGGCCAGGTCAGCGCTTTGTCCTCTTTTTCGGGTGGGCGCGGCATGATCTCGATCTGGGTCACCGAAGCTGCGCCTTGCCGGTTCGAGGTGCCAACGCAGTCGCTACCGGTATCGCCGCCGCCGATCACCACCACGTGCTTGCCGTTGGCAGTTATCGAACCGCGCGGCGCGGCGCGCGTTTCCTCGTCGCCGGCGTTGCGTTTGTTCTGTTGAGTGAGGAACTCCATTGCCAGCCGCACGCCCGACAGCTCAGCGCCCGGGATTTCCAGCCGCCGCGGTTCTTCGGCTCCGCCCGCGAGCACAATCGCATCGAAGTTTTCTTTGAGCGAACCAACCGATATGGTGACGCCGACTTCCACCGAGGTGCGAAACTGGACGCCTTCGGCCTCCATCTGCACGGCGCGGCGGTTGATCAGGTGCTTTTCCAACTTGAAGTCGGGGATGCCGTACCGCAGCAGCCCGCCCAGCCGGTCGTTCTTTTCGAACACCGTGACCGAATGCCCCGCGCGTGCCAGTTGCTGTGCGGCAGCGAGACCAGCCGGGCCTGATCCGACCACCGCGACCGTTTTGCCGGTGCGCCGGCTGGGCAGCTGCGGCGTGACCCAGCCCTGTTCCCAGCCCTTGTCGATGATCGTGTTTTCGATCGACTTGATCGTCACCGGCTGGTCAATGATGTTTAGCGTACAGCTCGCCTCGCACGGCGCGGGGCAAATGCGGCCCGTGAATTCGGGGAAATTGTTGGTTGAATGCAGCACTTCCAATGCGTTGCGCCAATCGCCCTCATAGACCAGATGGTTCCAGTCGGGGATGATGTTGTTCACCGGGCAACCGTTGTGGCAATACGGTATCCCGCAATCCATGCAGCGCCCGGCTTGCGCGCGCAGCTTCGACTCCTCGGGCGGGAGTACGAATTCGCGGTAATGCAGCAGCCGCTCTTGCGGATCGGCGTAGCTGCGATCCTGCCGGTCAAGCTCAAGAAAGCCGGTGTCTTTGCCCATTATATCGACCTCTATTCCGCTGCCACAGTGGCGGCTTCGAGCCGCTCAGCCTCGAGTTGCTTGAGCGCGCCTGCATAGTCGCGCGGCATCACTTTCACGAACTGCCCCAGCGTTGCCGCCCAGTCATCAAGCAAAGCGCGGGCGCGCTTGCTGCCGGTGTGCAGGTGGTGGCGTTCGAGCAGAATCCGCAGGCGTTCGGCGTCGTGGCGCAGCATATCGCCCATTCCCGCATCGCGGCTGGATGACGAACGCTGTTGCGGGCGGCCCATACCCTCATCGTCGTCGCGCGCCGCACTGAGCGGAAGTAGATCGACTTGCGCCTGGTTGCACAGCACCGCGAAGCGCCCGTCGGGATCGTGCACATAGGCGACCCCGCCTGACATGCCCGCGGCAAAATTGCGCCCAGTTGCTCCAAGCACCGCGACCACGCCGCCCGTCATATATTCGCAGCCATGATCGCCGCAGCCTTCGACCACTGCAACCGCGCCCGAATTGCGCACCGCAAAGCGCTCACCCGCAACCCCGTTGAAGAACGCCTCGCCCGCAATCGCGCCGTATAGCACGGTGTTGCCGACGATGATGTTGGCCCCGGCCTCGCGCTCGACATGCCCCGGCTGGCGGACGATCACGCGTCCACCGGACAGACCTTTGCCGACATAATCGTTGGCATCGCCGGTCAGAACGAGCGTGATGCCGTGCGCGAGCCACGCGCCGAAGCTTTGCCCGGCCACCCCGGTGAGTTTCAGCTTGATCGTGTTATCGGGCAGCCCCGCGTGACCATAACGCCGCGCCACTTCGCCCGACAGCATCGCGCCGACGGTGCGGTTGACGTTGATCACCTTGCGTTCGATCACCACCGGCTGCTGGCGCTCAAGCGCGTCTTCGGCCGCCGCAATCAGATCATTGTCGAGCGCTTTGCCGAGGCCATGATCCTGAGTCAGCGAATGCCCAAGCGAGGGACTGTCACCCAGCGGCACTTGATGCAAAATCCGTCCCAGATCGATCCCGCGCGCCTTCCAGTGATCGACGGCTTGGCGCGTCTCGAGCCGATCAACCCGCCCAGTCATTTCGGCCAGCGTGGCAAAGCCCATCTCGGCCATGATCCCGCGCAGTTCCTCGGCGACGAAGAAGAAATAGTTGATCACGTGTTCGGGCGTGCCGGTGAAGCGCGCGCGCAGCACCGGGTCCTGCGTAGCGACGCCGACCGGGCAGGTGTTGAGGTGGCACTTGCGCATCATGATGCAGCCCGCCGCGATCAGCGGTGCGGTGGCAAAACCGAACTCGTCCGCGCCGAGCAGCGCTGCAACCGCGACATCGCGTCCGGTCCGCAAGCCCCCATCGGCCTGCACGCAAACCCGGCTGCGCAGGTTGTTAAGCAGCAACGTCTGCTGGGTTTCCGCCAGGCCAATTTCCCACGGGCTTCCGGCATGGGTCAGGCTGGTCAGCGGCGATGCGCCGGTCCCGCCTTCATAGCCCGAGATCGTGATGTGATCGGCCTTGCACTTGGAAACGCCCGCTGCGACCGTGCCCACGCCAACCTCGGACACCAGCTTGACCGAAATCCGCGCGGTCTGATTGACGTTCTTAAGATC
>JANMBA010000122.1:0-14099 GCA_031360105.1 Novosphingobium sp. | reverse complement strand
GCGCGCAGGCCAGCGCCGCGGAAACCCAGCTGCGCCCCGATCAGCAGGCATTCCGCAGTCTTTACAAGGAAATGGTCGAAACCGACACGTCGATCACCACCGGCAGCTGCACCGCGCTGGCCGACAAGGTTGAGGCGCATCTGCGCGCGCATGGGTTCACCGATACCGAGCTGACCCGCTTCGCGGTGCCCGATCACCCCAAAGAAGGCGGCATCGTGGTGGTCTATCGCGGCACGTCCAAGAAATTGAAACCAATGCTGTTGCTGGGCCACATCGACGTGGTGGTGGCCAAGCGCGAGGATTGGGCCCGCGATCCTTACACCATGATCGAGGAAGGCGGCTATTTCTATGGCCGCGGTACGTCCGATATGAAAGCAATGGACGCGATCTGGGTCGATATGCTCGAACGGTTTCGCCAGCAGGGCTACAAGCCGCAACGCACGATCAAACTGGCGCTGACCTGCGGTGAGGAAACCAGCTGGGCCTTCAACGGCGCCCGCTGGCTGAGCGAAAACCGCCGCGAGTTGATCGATGCCGAATTCGCGCTGAACGAAGGCGGCGGGGGCCGCACCGACGGGCACGGCACTGTGCTGCAGCAGTCGTTCCACGTGGGCGAGAAGATGGTCGGCAATTACCGCATCGAAGCCACTAATCCGGGCGGCCACAGCTCCACCCCGGTCCGTGACAATGCAATTTACGAGCTGGCCGACGCGCTGGTCAAAGTGCGCGATTACGAATTCCCGCTGATGCTCAACGACACCACCCGCGCGTTCTTCACCAAATTGGGCCAGAGCCGCAGCGACGATGCTGGCAAAGCGATGTTGGCGATTGTCGCCAATCCGCAGAACAAGGCGGCTGAGGCGGTGCTTAACCGTGACAAGAGCTGGCATTCGATGCTGCGTACCACTTGCGTCGCCACCCTGCTTGACGGCGGCCACGCCAACAATGCCTTGCCCCAGCGTGCCGGGGTGACGGTCAACTGCCGGATTTTTCCGGGGGTCAGTTATGAAGAAGTGCGCAAGGCACTGGAAACCGCGATCGCCGATCCGCGCATGACCGTGACCAAGCTTGATGATCGCGGCCCGCTGGCCAAGCCGCCGCCGCTGACCCGGCAAATGCTTGCTCCGGCTGAGGCACTGGTGGCGAAGTATTACCCGGGGATCCCGCTGGTGCCAACGATGTCAACCGGGGCGACTGACGGCATCTATCTCGAAGCGATCGGCATTCCGTCATACGGTCCGCCCGGCCTCTACGGCGATCCCGACGGCAACGGCACGCACGGGCTCAATGAACGGGCGATCGTGGCAGCGATTTACAAAGGGCGTGATTTCCTGACCGAACTGGTCAAGGCCTATGCCGATCCGCGCGGCAAATAGACCAACTTTTGGAGAGACTGAATGAACAAACGATACCTCCTGCTCGCCGCCACGATGTTCGCTGGGCTGTCCGCTCCGGTGCTGGTGGCCGCCAATGCCGCAGTGGCCGACCCTGCGCCACTGCGCCCCGATCAGGCCGAATTTCGCGGGCTGTACAAAGAACTGGTTGAAACCAACACCACGCTGTCTGCGGGCAGCTGCACTTTGGCGGCAGAGCGGATGGCGGCGCGGCTGCGCAGTGCGGGCATCGCAGATAGCCAGATCACGCTGTTTGCTGCTCCTGAACATCCCAAGGATGGCGGGCTGGTGGTGGTCTATCCCGGCACTGACAAAAAGCTGAAGCCGATGCTGCTGCTCGCGCATATCGACGTGGTCGAAGCCAAGCGCGAAGACTGGACCCGCGATCCGTTCACCCTGATCGAAGAGAACGGCCAGTACTATGCCCGCGGCACCAGCGACGATAAAGCGCAGGCCGCCGTCTGGACCGACACCTTGGTCCGCTTCGCCAAAGAGAAATACAAGCCCAAGCGCACGGTCAAACTGGCGCTGACCTGCGGCGAGGAAACCTCGGGCGCGTTCAACGGGGCCGAGTGGCTGACCAAGCACAAGCGCGATCTGATCGACGCGGCCTATGCGCTTAACGAAGGCGGCGGCGGGCGTTCGGATGCAGATGGCAAGCTGATGGTGCAGACCATCCAGGTTGGCGAAAAAGCCTATCAGGACTTTACCCTGACCGCGACTAACGAAGGAGGGCATGCCTCCTCGCCAGTCCGCGACAACGCCATTTACGCGATGTCCGATGCGGTGAACAAAATCCGCGACCACGAATTCGCGCTGGAGTTCAACGACACCACCCGGACGTTTTTTGCCAAAGCCGGACCGCTTTATCCCGGCGCGATCGGCCAGGCTATGGGCGCGCTGGCCGCCAACCCACGGGACACAGCGGCCGAAGCCTTGGTCAATCAGGACCGCAGCCTGCATTCGATGCTGCGCACCACCTGCGTCGCAACGCTTGTGCAAGGCGGCCATGCGCTCAATGCTTTGCCGCAGCGGGTCACCGTCAACGTCAACTGCCGGATGTTTCCGGGGCGTACCTCGGACGAAACGCAGGCCGAACTGGCGCGGGTAATCGGCAATCCGGCGATTACGATCGAGCAGCGGGTCAAGGATAAGCCGATCGCCAAGGTTCCGCCGCTCGATCCCGCCATCATTGGCCCGATGGAGCGGCTGTCGGCCAGGTTCTTCCCCGGAGTGCCGGTGATTCCGGCAATTTCCACCGGGGCCAGCGACGGGGTTTACACCGCCGCCGTAGGCATCCCGACTTACGGGGTTCCGGGGATCTGGACCGACAGCAAAATGAACAATATCCACGGGCTGAACGAGCACATGGAAGTCCGTTCGCTGATGGAGGGCCGCGATTATCTGTACGCGCTGGTTAAATTGCTCAGCAGCAAATAGCGTCGTTTCGCAGGCCAAACAAAAGGCCGTCACATCCGAAGAGGTGACGGCCTTTTGCTAGGTGGAGGTGTGCCGAACCGCTGCTTTAGGCAAGCGTGGCGGTGAACATCAAACCGCTGATCGAAACCGCGACGATGATCGGCAGCACGATAGAAACGATGCTGCGCATTGGGTATCTCCTGTTGCATTCGCGAACTCAGTTCGCATTTGCAACATAACCATATAAGTAGAGAATACCAGTGCAAAGGCCGTGACGGGTGTTGCACATTTTGCAACTGGGCAATTCGTAAACTCTTTACCACAGACCAAATTGTCATTGCTGGAATTTGCTGCCAGACCGCCGCTTGATGACTGAAAACCCTGCTAAGCTGCTCGACGCCGAATTCGGCTCTTTCCCCGCATTGATCTCCGCTTGGGGTAGCTTCCGCGGCGACGCCCCTGCGCTTGATGATGGCGAGACGGTGCTGTCCTGGCGCGAAGCGGCTGCGCGGGTTGAACGGATTGCCGCGCGGCTGCAGGCCGACGGGCTGGAACGCGGGCAAGCCGTGGCGATTCTGGGCACCACCAGTGTGAATTATGCGCTGGTCTATCTGGCCGCGATCCGCGCGGGCGGCTGCGCCGCGCCGCTTACCACCAGCGCCAGCGAGGCCCAGTTGGCCGGGATGGCCGCAGATTCGGGCGCGCGCCACTTGTTTATCGACCGCGCCAAGCTGACCGAACTTGGCGCGTTCAAGTTGCCGAACGAGCGCCAGATTGTGCTCGACGAAGAGCTGGACAGCTTCATGGCCCCCGTCGGAGCTTGGGCGGCACCGTTTGAACCGGCTGAGCGCGATCCGTTCAACATTATCTATTCGTCGGGCACCACCGGCGTGCCTAAGGGAATCGTCCATTCGCACGGCATGCGCTGGCGGCAGATGACTTTCCGCGCCGCGCTCAATTACGGCATCGACAGCCGCACGCTAACCTCGACCCCGCTGTATTCGAACACCACGATGGCGGTGTTCCTGCCGACGATGTATTCGGGCGGCTGTGCCAGCTTGATGGGCAAATTCGATGCGCAAAAGTGGCTCGAGCGCGCTGCCAATGAAGCAATCACGCACACCATGCTGGTCCCGGTGCAATACCGCCGCTTGCTGCAATTCGAACGCTTCGATGACTACGATCTGACCGCGATGCGGATGAAATACTGCACCAGCGCGCCGTTTCCAGCCGAGCTCAAGGCGCAAGTTCTGGCGCGGATGCCCGGCGGCTTGATCGAGATTTACGGCATGACCGAAGGCGGGGTCGCGTGCATTTTCCCGGTCCACGAATTCCCCGATAAACTGCACACGGTCGGCTTCCCCGCGCCGGGCCATTCGCTCAAAGTGATCGACGAGGCCGGCAACGAAGTGCCGCCGGGCGCGGCGGGCGAGCTGGTCGGCAAAAGCCCGACGATGATGCTGGGCTACAAGAACCAGCCCGAAAAAACCCGCGAAGGCTATTGGACCGATCCGACTGACGGATCGACCTGGCAGCGGATGGGCGATGTCGGCCGGGTCGATGCCGACGGGTTTGTCGAGCTGGTCGGACGGACCAAAGATGTGATAATTTCAGGCGGGTTCAACATTTTTCCGATCGATCTGGAGACTGAACTGGCCAAGGATGCCCGCGTGGTCGAAGCCGCCGTGGTCGGCGTGCCGAGCGATCAGTGGGGCGAAACTCCGGTGGGCTTTGTGGTCCTGAAACCGGGGGTCAGTGACGCCGCGCTGGAAGACATTCGCGCCGCCGCCAACAGCCAATTGGGCAAGACCCAGCGCGTCTCGGCGCTCCACGCCATCGCCGAAATGCCGCGCAGCCACATCGGCAAATTGCTCAAGACCGAACTGCGCGAGCTGCTCAGCAGTCCATGATTGCAAACGACAGCGCGGGCCGTGAGTTTATCACTCACGGCCCGCAGCCCTTGCGCTTCCTGTTTGGCTCAGCGGCTGGAAGTCAGCGCGACTTGTTGAGCAGTTTGATTGCGCGCATCCCGCATGGCCCGCGCCTTGGCTTTGGCGATGCAGGCGTTGACCGACTGAATTTCGCGCAGATCGCGTGATCCGGCTCCGAAACCGCAAACCTGCTTGGCAGCCTGGTTGATCCGCATCGACAGCCGATCTTGTCCTTGGTGAGTAGCCAGATTGAGATCGGCCGTGACGACATCGATCTTTGGCTGGTCAGCCGACTGGGCATGGAGTGCAATGGGCACCGAAGCGGTCAGGCTAAGGGCGACGATGAGTTTGACGGTGTTCATTTTGAATTCCCTGTGGTGTTGCTGAGGTCTCTTTCCCCGGCCCAGACACTGGCACAGCAGCACCATTCGATCCTTGGCCTTAAGCTTAAGAATTCTGAATTCTGATCCCGGTTTCTGAAATTTTCTGAGACAGATTAGTGCCATGGACGGGGGCCATGCTATTCACTAAGTGCACACAGGCCCGCTTCGACTTTTCAGAACTGGGTTGGAGCTAAGATGGAACAGTCTGACGTTGAGTATGCAATCGGCCATCTGATCCTGCAGCCCAATCGGCAATTGCTGCACGATGGCCTGCGCCTGCCAGTGGGTTCCAAAGCGCTGAGCCTGATTTCGATGCTGGCGGAACGCCGCGGCGAGCTGGTGACCAAAGACGAGCTGATGGAGACCGTCTGGCCGCGCATGATCGTCGAGGAAAACGTCATACAAGTGCATGTCGCGGCGCTCCGCAAGCTGCTGGGAAATGCCGCCGAGAAACTGGTGACGGTACGCGGGGTCGGTTACCGGCTTGACGCGGCCATAGCTGCGCGGCCCTCCCCGGCCGAAACGCCGGCGCCAAATTCGGTCAAGCCGCAAACCGCGCCTGCCCAGCACGTGCTGGCGGTGCTGCCGTTTGAAAATCTGTCGAGCGATCAGGAACTGTCATATTTCTGTGACGGCGTGTCGGAAGAAATCCTCGCCCGGATCGCGCGCTGTTCGGCGCTGACGGTGATCGGCCGCACTTCCAGCTTTCAGTTTCGCGCGGCCGACAAAGCCGCCGCCGCCGCCGCGCTCAATTCCACGCACATTCTTGACGGGTCGATCCAGCGGTCTGGCGGGCGGATCCGGGTGTCAGCGCATCTGGTCGATTGCGCCACAACCGCCAGCCTGTGGTCGCAGCATTTCGATCGCAGCCTCGAAGATATCTTCGCGGTGCAGGACGAAATCGCCGAAGCAATCGCCGAGGCGCTGAAAATCAACCTCGACGCAGCGTCCTCAAGCCCGGTCGATCCGGCAATCTATGATCTGTACCTGCGCGCCAAGGAGCGCGTCACCAGCCAGGCCGCTATCGCACGCAATGTCGATTCGCTGGAACATATTACCCGCGCGGCAGCGGCTTTTGCGCCGGGCTGGGCAACGCTGGCCTATCGCCGGGCCGAATTGATGATGCATTGCCCGTATGACCAGCGGGCCGAACTCAGAGCACGGATCGAGCGCGACTTATCGGTTTGCGATCTGCTCGATCCATCGCACCCCGATGCGCTCGCCGCACGGTGGGCGCTGATGCCGCCGTATGGATCGCTGTCGCAGCAAGCGGCGATTTTCAATTCGAACGCGGCCCCCACGGTCGATCAGGTCGATTTCCGGACAGCACAGGCTTATTTTCTGGAATGCGTCGGGCGCAGCAGCGATGCCGCCGAGCAGTCCGGCCGCGCGGCCCGGCTTGATCCGCTCAATCCATTTGCGGTGGGGTTGCACAGCCAGGCGTTATGGTTTGCGGGACGTTACGACGATGCGATCGCAGCGATGGAGTATGTTCGCCAGCGCTGGCCTGACAGCCACCATACCGCCGCCGTGCTGATCCAGGCCTATACTCACCAGCAAAACTGGAGCGCGGTGGACCGTTTGACCGACCGCGCGCATCTGGCGCTTTATCCGTTGCGCGAGCATGTCGGAGTACTCGCTTTCGCGCGGGTGATGCGAAATCCCACGTCGCGCAACCGCGAATTGATGTTTGGAAAAATTCGCAAGCGCGCTGAAGCGACCGGGCACCTCGATGCACAAGTTGCGGTGATTGCGGCCGAACTGGGCTTTACCGACGAAACGTTCGATTTGCTTGCACGGTGCCGGTTCGGGCCATCGGGCACCATGCAGGATGTGATGGGCACGCACGCATACCGGACGTTATTGCTGTTTCCCCAAGCCTACACGGCGCTGCGCAATGACCCGCGGTTCGTGACCATCTGCGCGCGGCTGGGCCTGGTCGATCATTGGCTTGGCACGCAGCACTGGCCGGACTGCGCGGATCAGGTGCCGTATGATTTCAGGTTGCGCTGCGAAGACTTGCGCGACCACCCGCAGGATGTGTTCGCGCTGTTGACACCGCAAGTGGTTAACGCCTGACCGCGCAGCTGCATCGACCGACAGTCTGGACAGGCGGTTCCGCCGAGCTTAACGCCCCGCCATGACCATCCAGCCTTCAGACTCGATCCTGCCATCTAACTCAATCCTGATCGTCGATTTCGGCAGTCAGGTTACCCAGCTTATCGCGCGGCGCGTGCGCGAAGCGGGGGTCTATTCCGAGATTGCTCCGTTTAACTCCGCTGCGCAGGCCTTTGCGCGGATGCAGCCCAAGGGTATCATTCTGTCGGGTTCGCCCGCTTCAGTGCTCGACACCGAAGCCCCGCGCATCCCCGACGAGATCCTGCATTCGGGCCTGCCGATTATGGCGATCTGCTATGGCCAGCAGGCGCTGATGCACCAGCTGGGCGGCGAAGTGACTTTGGGCGACAGCGGCGAATTTGGCCGCGCCTTCATCGAGATTTCAGACAGCTGCGTGCTGTTCGATGGGCTGTGGACTGAGGGCGAAAAGCATCAGGTGTGGATGAGCCACGGCGACAAAGTGACCAGCCTTGCACCGGGGTTCCGCCCGGTAGCGTCCAGCCCCGGCGCGCCCTTCGCGGTGATCGCCAATGACGAGCGGCGCATTTATGCGATGCAGTTCCACCCCGAGGTGGTCCACACCCCCGATGGCGGCAAGCTTTACCGCAATTTCGTTCGTCACGTCTGCGGGCTGGCGGGTGACTGGACGATGGCCGAATTCCGCAAGACCAAGATCGAGGAAATCCGCAAGCAGGTCGGTGCCGGCAAAGTCATTTGCGGACTGTCGGGCGGAGTCGATAGCGCGGTTGCCGCAGTGCTGATCCACGAGGCCATTGGCGAGCAGCTGACCTGCGTATTCGTCGATCACGGACTGATGCGGATGGCCGAGGCCGAGCAAGTCGTCAGCCTGTTCCGCAATCATTACAACATCCCGCTGATCCACAAAGATGTCAGCGCGCTGTTCCTGAATGGTCTGGCCGGGCTGACCGACCCCGAGGCCAAGCGCAAATTCATCGGCAAAACCTTTATCGACGTGTTCGAGGCCGAAGCCAAGGCGATCGGCGGGGCCGAATTCCTCGCGCAGGGCACGCTTTATCCCGATGTGATCGAAAGCGTTTCGTTCACCGGCGGGCCGAGCGTGACGATCAAGAGCCACCACAACGTCGGCGGCTTGCCCGAGCGGATGAACATGCAACTGGTCGAGCCCTTGCGCGAGCTGTTCAAGGACGAAGTGCGCGAGCTCGGCCGCGAGCTGGGCTTGCCCGACATTTTCGTCGGCCGCCACCCGTTCCCCGGCCCGGGCCTCGCGATCCGCATCCCCGGCGAAGTAACCCGCGAACGCTGCGATATCCTGCGCAAAGCCGACGCGGTGTACCTCGAGGAAATCCGCAGCGCCGGGCTTTACGATGCGATCTGGCAGGCGTTTGCAGTGCTGCTGCCGGTCAAGACCGTCGGTGTGATGGGCGACAGCCGCACTTACGACAACGTCTGCGCGCTGCGCGCGGTGACTTCGACCGACGGGATGACCGCCGACATCTACCCCTTCGACGCCACATTTTTGTCGCGCGTCGCCACGCGCATTATCAACGAGGTCAAGGGGATCAACCGGGTGGTGTATGATTATACGAGCAAGCCGCCGGGGACGATCGAGTGGGAATGATTTTCACCCCTCCAGAGGGGCCGATAGTGCGAAAAACTGCGAAATAAGCCATTGAGATAAAATAGTTTTCTCTCAAAGACATTCAGGCACAATCGGTGGGCACATTTCACATCTGTCGGCTTAGCTGACGGTATCGCCCGCTCTTGCCACTCCCAAAATCGCTCGTTACCGTCAGGGTCACAACAGCCCCTGACGGTAATTGTTTTGATCCAACATCTTGAAAAGCATAGTCTTTTTGGGGTTAGAAGAGTGCGTTTTGGGCTGACGGTAAAAATTTGCGGAGTGACCTGTCATGCTGACCGATGCAGCCCTCAAGAACCTGAAATCAAAAGACAAACCCTACAAGGTCACCGACCGTGATGGCATGTATGTGCGGGTCGGAACCAACGGCACCATCTCGTTTCGTTACGACTACCGCGTCAACGGGCGGCGCGAGACCGTGACGTTCGGAAAATATGGCTCGTCCGGCCTGTCGCTCGCTCGCGCCCGCGAAAAGTGCATCGACGCCAAGCGCATGATTCAGGAAGGCCTGTCGCCAGCGATCGAGAAGCAGCGCGATAAGCGGAGGATCAAGGAGGCCAAGAGCTTTGGCGAGTTTGGTGAAAAGTGGCTGGCCATGGGACCGATGGCCGACAGCACGCGGGCCATGCGGCGGTCGATCTTCGAGCGGGAGTTGCAGCCGCATTGGCGCAATCGCCTGCTGACCGAAATCACCCCCGGTGATCTTCGCGCTCACTGTCTTGCCATTGTTGACCGCGGCGCTCCTGCGACAGCGATCCATGTCCGCGATATCGTCAAACAAATCTACGGCTTCGCTATCCTTCATGGTGAGAAGATCGCAAACCCGGCCGATGAAGTTGGCCCAGCCTCAATCGCTACCTTTGTCCCGAAGGACCGAGCGCTTTCTCCTTCCGAAATCCGGGTGCTGTTCAGGGTGATCGAGAAGGTGGCGACGCTCCCGACGATCCGCCTCGGTATTAAGTTCTTCCTGCTCTCGATGGTCCGAAAAAGCGAATTGCAGGACGCGGTTTGGGATGAGGTCGATTTCGAGAATGCGGTCTGGTCCATCCCCAAGGAACGGATGAAGCGGTCGAAGGCGCACAACGTCTAGGCAGCGGGCGCGCCGACCTGGCTCGCCAGCTGGCCGAAGCTCCAATGGGTGGGGGTCACTGGTGCATCGGCGCCGGGCAGGATCAGCGCCAATCGCTCGGGATCGTGCCGGTTCGCTTCGACGTGGATGAGGGCGCTCTCGACGACGCGAGTCCGGCTGCGCTCGGACCGGCCGCGCACGGCGCCGGCCAGATCGCCGAGCGAGAGGAACCGTTCGTCATCGGGCCGCGAGAACCACTCCGACGAAACCCGTCCGGCCCGTGTCCCGCGCGACACATCGACTTTGTAGCCACCGCTGACTTCGCGACGGGCACCTGGAACCTGCATATTCATGGGAAGACCTCCATGACGGGCGGCCGGGAGCCTCTCTCTCGACCTCCAATCCGTCACGGCGAAGCCCGTCAGACTCTCACTCTCACCTGCCCATGCTTCCCGTCGCGCGAGCGACCAGCGAGATTACGCAGCACAGAAAACCGCACCCTGAAAGGAGGCGGTGTCGCTCTCCTGCTCGTGCAGGCGGAAAGCCGGGGACTGTCGGCTTTCCTTGCCTGCGCATGATACCATGACCGCCGGTTTCAGAGTGCGTGCGGGGCCAGTCTTATAAAACGCCGCGCCCTCAGGAGCGCGCCGTCAGGCGGGCGGGACAGAGCGCGTCATCAGCCCCGCTCCGCTTCCCGGGGCGTTGCGGGGTGTCTCCCGCAGATGGGGTAGCCGGAGCCGTAGTGCGGCTCCGGCTCAGGGGAAGGCCTTCCCCTTCCAAGCGGCAACGTAATCCGCCGTCAAAAAGCGGACTTGTTCGGGTTACTGCCTGAACGACGAAGTCCCCCAGGGCGCTCGAAAGTGGTCCCAAATCGCGAAAACCGGCGACGTTCTATAGCCGCAGCGCGCGTTCCAAATCGTCGTGTTCGAAGGCGCTCGCCATGCGGTCGATCTCGGCGGCACGCGCGCCCGTCTGGCGTGCGACGTCGCGCCACGTTTTGGTCGCAGCAGCCACCTCGGCGACGATCGCTCGTGCCGGTGCCAAACCCAGTCCGAAATAGCCGGCCGAGGCTTCGAGCAGGTCGAGCGAACAGGTGCCCTCGTCAAGATCGATATTGGTCGTCAGCACCCGCGCCTTGATGTCTGCCGGAACCGGATTGAGGTCATAGGCAGGAGAGAGCACCCAACCGGCCTTGCCGGTCCAGAGGAAGCCATGGTTGCGCAGATGATCGTCGACGTTCGAGACGAGGACGTTGAAGGCGACCCGCCGATAGAGTTCCATGGCATCCGCCTTGGCCTGGGCTCCCGCCCCCGCCAGGGCATCGACGACTTCGGGATAGCTGCCGCGTGTCCCATCGCGCGACCCGGTCATCGCCATGGCCGAGAGGAAGGGAATGCGCAGCGCTCCGTCACGATCGAACCGCCGTGACAAGAGCACTGCCTTGCCCGCGATCTGGCACAGTTCATGCTCGGCCGTATTGATGCCGGCCAATTGCGCGAGGCGCAGCGCGACCGCCTCCCAGGTCTCCATGCTGTAATTGTCGGATTCCTTCGGGAACTTGGCGATGGCAAGACGACCATGCTGGTCGATGATCGAGGCCTTTGGACGCGCGCCGCCGAGCGACGAGCCCGGCGCGAAGATCAGCTGGAGATCCTCGTCGCTTTCTTCGTCACGCAGGATCCGTTCGGTGACCTGCAGAAGCCGACCCAGTTCGATGACCGGCGGCACCCCGGCGCGGGCGGGCATCTGGAATTCAGCTTCGCCAACCCGCCGGAAGCGCAGCGCGCCAAGGCGGGTTTCGTCAGAGACGCCGAGGAGATAGTCGGTTTCAAACAAGGCCCGCACCGCGCGGCCTTCGCGTTCCGCTGCGCGCCGCTCGCCCCGCTGCATGAGCTGGCGGCCCCAGGTGTCCGGTGCGGAATCGCCGAGCGAGCCGAAGATCGCCTGGTTGCGCGCGGGCGGAAAGCTGCCACGTGTCAGCGGCAAAGCGGGTTCGAGCGCAAAGGCTCGGGGATCACTAAGCCATGCTTCGGCATATTCAAACACGACCGTTTCAGCGCCGCGCGCGAGGTTCTGTCGCGCCAGCCCGACTTGGCAGGTTTCGCCGCCGAGATAGATATGGACTTCGATGTCAGCCATCGGACGCTACCGCCTGCTTGCGCCTGATTCGGCTCCGTTCCGGCAGATCGGCGCTGGCCAAAGCCTGCCCAACACTGTCCCTGGCGATACCGGCGATATCTTCCAGCCCGTCGAGCAGGCCAAGCGCCTGAAGCACGGCGGCATAAATGCCGATCCCGACATTGGCATCACCGGCTTCGATCTTCTGCAAGGTCGAGCGTGAGGTGAAGGCGCGTTCGGCCACGATCGCCATGGGCAAGCGGCGGCGGCGGCGCGCATCATAAATGTCCGCACCCAGCTTGCGCAAAGCACGCCGGACGGCGGCAGGAGGATGGTGTGGTGTCGGCATTTGGTGTCTTCGCACTACTCAAAGGTAGGTTTATGTAGCACGAAGATTACAATTATCCAAATAGCATTCAAATGGCCGACGTGACCGAACGGAGCTGAGCTATGGAGATAGGCAGCTGCCAACTCATTGACAGGATGCGGTATCAACCTTTCGATTTTGACGGTCAAAGTCTATAAGCGATTCGTTCGACTGCGGGGCGTGCATTTTCATGATCCTCGTAGATCACAGAGGCGATTGTTGCCGAATGTTGATGGAAGCGGGATTCACCAAAAACCCCCAATTTACCTCTTAAAAACAAGAGGATAACATTTTGACGGACTCTGTTTCGGCATGCCGTGCAAAACTTTATTTTTTCCCGCTATATTTCAACAGCTTAACCCCCTTCGAGATAATCGAGTGGGAGTGAAGAAACATACATCTTGCCCAACGAGTTAACGACTACATCACTAAGCGCCGCCCAGACCGGCTGTGTGACGCTTGCATCGCGAGGACTCTCGAAATTCGCGACCAGCAAGCCAACCGCGCGACAATGGCTCTCGAGACCACCAGCGATTTCAACCGACAAATCGATCGATGTCACGACCGCGGTAAGGATCAGAAGGCCATTCAACGCGCTTGACCAACCCCCTTGGCCAAGCGTATCCTCCGCCCATGACCATCCACGTCAACATCGGTGAAGCCAAGACCCGGCTGTCAGAACTGCTCGCTGCGGCGGCGCGAGGGGAAGAGGTGGTGGTTCAGAAGGCAGGGGTGCCCTTTGCCACGATCGTGGCCCGGCCTGAAGCGCTCGCACTTGAACGCGATGCCCGCGCGGCCAAGCGCAAGGCGGCGTTCGGCTGCCTCGCCGGCAAGTACAAGAACTTTCCCCCAGAGGCCTTCGATATCCCGCCCTCAATGACCGAAGCGGAGCTGGAAGAGCGGTTTACGCGCAAATTTGGCTGATGCGGCTACTGATCGATACGCATATCCTGGTCTGGATCGTGCTGAATGATGGGCGACTGTCCGAGGTGCAGCGCACGGCTCTGGGTGATCCTGCGAATGCCATCGTGGTCAGCCCGGTTGTGGCCTATGAACTGACCCAACTGCAGATTACACACCGCATTCCGATCACTGAACCGATCGAACTGCTGCAGCAACTCGTCGGTTTCGAAACCTCCGATCTTCCGTTCGATTGCTGGCGTGTAGTCGCGGAGTTTCCGGACATTCACCGCGATCCGATTGACCGCTTGTTGATTGCACACGCAGTGTTAACTGGGATGACACTAGTGACTGCCGACACCAAAATCCGCCGCTATCCGGTGAAGTGGCTCTAAACCTCCCCCCACTCCAGCGGTTCGACTTGGCGCACCACCACGCCCCAGCAGACCATCCCCGCCACGATCACGCCCGCCGCAATCAGGAACGCCACGCGGTAGTTGCCGGTCTGGTCGATCGACCAGCCGGTCAGCAGCGGCCCGATCACGCCGGACAGCCCCGCAACCCCGTTCTGGATGCCGATCCATTTGCCCGCGCAGCGCGGCCCGGCAATGGTCTGACCGATCGAGAACACGCTGAATGCGCCGAGCCCGTTGGCGAGCGAAAAGGCGAGCAGGCCCAGTACGGCGATTTGCGGAGTGCCAAACGCGCAGGCCAGCATACAGCCCAGAGCCACCACCAGACTGGTCAGCACCATGGTCTTGCGGACCCGGTTCTGGCTG
>JANMBA010000105.1:0-5878 GCA_031360105.1 Novosphingobium sp. | reverse complement strand
TCGCACGATTTGGCGCTTGAAACCGCGCTGGTCGCGATCGAGCATGGGCTGGATGTGGCGGGGCTGGTTGAAGTGCGCGCCGCGCCGCAGGGCTCTGCCGAACTGGTTGCCAAACTCGCCGCGACGGGCATCTCCGTTCATTGCAACACGGCGATCGCTTCGGCTCGGGGCGGGATTAACGGCATCGAAGCGGCGACGCTGAGCAGCGGCGAGACCATCGCCTGCGACACGATCTGCACCGCAGTGGGGCTGGTTCCCTCGATCGAGCTGGTCGATGCAATGCACGGCCCGCGCGAGCTTGACGCCTTGCGCGGCGGCTATGTCCCCAGCGGCGAAGCGACTGTTACAGCTGTTGGGCTCTGCGCTGGCCTTACCGACAGCGGCTTCGATCACGTCGCATACCGCATGGACTGGACCCGCGCGCTGGCCGCATCGAGCGCACCGGACACAATCATCTGCCAGTGTGAGGAAGTGACCCGCGCCGACTTGCTGGGCGTGCAGCCGCCGAACTATCTCGACCGTCCACCCGCGATGTGCGCCCGGTCGCTCGAAACGCTGCTCAATGACGGGCCGGCCAATCAGGACCAGATCAAGCGCCTGACCCGCGCAGGCATGGGGGTCTGCCAGGGCCGCCGCTGCCGCGATCAGGTGGCGATGCTGCTCGCGCTTGAATCGGGCCAGCCGTTCGCCGCGATTCCGCTCGCCAGCCACCGCGCTCCGGTGCGGCCGCTGCCAATGAAGATCCTCGCCGACTGGAACGAGCCTGCCCAGATGGAAGCTGCGTGGGACGTGTGGTTCGGCATTCCGACCCAGTGGGTGCCGGTCGAAGATATCGGCACCGCGTTCGAGGATGAGCATCGCGGCATGCTCTACACGGGGATGTACGAATGAACGGGTCAGAAGTCGTCATCGTCGGCGGCGGCGTCACCGGCCTGAGCGCTGGATGGTGGCTGGCGCGCTCGGGCGTCAAGGTCACGGTGCTCGACAAGTTCATTGTCGGCTGGGAAGCATCGGGCCGCAATGGCGGCGGCGCCTCGCATTATTCCAGCCCCTTGTTCGACGAAGAGCAGCGCCTCTGGCCGCAAATGGACGATCTGCTGGGCTATCCAACCGAGCACCAGCAGGAACGCATCCTGATCGCGATAACCGAGCGGCAGTGGGAGCAGTACCGCTTCGTCGCCGCGCGGCACCAGCGGCTCGGCCATCCGGTCGAAGTGCTCGACGTCAAGCAGGTGCAGGAACTTGTGCCGCTGGCGGGCGACAATTGCCTGGGCGGGGTCCACTACAAGTTCGGCGGCCACGCCAACCCCCAGCGCAGCGTCCAGGCCTATGCCTGGGCCCTGCAGGACCTTGGCGGTACAATCCACCAGCACAGCCCGGTTACGGGTTTCGAAACCGCTGGCGGCAGGGTCACCGCGGTCAAGACCGCCAATGCCACTTATGGCTGCGACGCTGTGGTGGTTGCAGCCGGGCCGCAGATCCCGCAGCTGATGGCCCAGCTTGGCATCGACGTGCCGCTGGCCGCCGCCCGGGCCGAGATGATCATCACCGAACCTGCACCAATGATGCCGCTCGGCGGGGTCGACGGGCACAAGCTTTACGGCCGCCAGACGATGCGCGGCAATCTTGCTTACGGCGGCGGGCCGCATGAATGGATCGATGTGGACGAAGCCGCCCCCACTGCGCGCCCATCGACCCCGCTGGCCCGCAACCTTGCGCGGCGGCTGGCCGAACTGCTCCCCAAGGCGGCGCACCTCAATGTGATCCGCAGCTGGGCCGGGGTGATCGAAAATTCGCCCGATGGCCGCCCGATCATCGACCGGCTGACCAGTCCCGACAATGTCGTTGTCGCATCGATGTCGAGCGTCGGCTTCGGACTCTCGCCAGCCTCGGGCCATGCGATCCGCGACCTGGTGATTGACGGCAAGTGCTCGTTTGCCGATATCGACATCCTCAAATTGTCGCGTTTCGCCGGGCTTGAACCTGATTGGCGCAAGCGGCGCGGGTGGATGCCAATTGCATGACCAGGTATTCGGCACTTGGGTTGCTGCGCGGGGTCTTTAACGGTCAGAGCCACTGGCAACCGGCCTGGCGCGATCCCAAGCCTCAGGCCAGTTACGATATCGTGATTATCGGCGGCGGCGGGCACGGCCTCGCGACCGCCTATTACCTCGCCAGTGTCCACGGAATCCGCAATATCGCGGTGCTCGAAAAGGGCTGGATCGGCGGCGGCAATACCGGCCGCAACACCACGCTGGTGCGGTCCAATTATCGCCAGAAGCCACTGCACGACTTCTTCGAATTCGGGCTCAAGATGTGGGAGCATCTCTCGGACGAGCTTAACTACAACGTGATGTTTTCGCCGCGCGGGGCACTGATGCTGGGGCACAGCGATGCCGATATGACGATGCTGGCGCAGCGCGGCGATGCCATGCAGGTCAGCGGGATCGATGCCGAACTGCTCAGCCGCGACCAGGTGGCAAAGCTTGAACCGCTGCTCGACATGTCGCGCAGCGCGCGGTTTCCGATCGAAGGCGGGCTGATTCAGCGCCGTGGCGGAACAGCCCGGCACGATGCGGTTGCCTGGGGCTATGCCCGCGCGGCTGACCGGCTGGGCGTCGATATAATCCAGAAGTGCGAGGTAACCGGGTTCGTCCGACAGGGCGACGCGGTGGTCGGGGTCGAGACAACGCGTGGCCGGATCGGCGCGGGCCGCACCGCAATCTGCGTCGCCGGTCACAGCGGCCATGTTGCCGCGATGGCCGGTCTGAAGCTGCCGGTCGAGAGCCAGACCTTGCAGGCGCTGGTCACCGAAGGCGTCAAGCCGATGATCAACGGCGTAATCATGTCGCAATCGCTGCATTGCTACATCAGCCAGTCGGACAAGGGCGGGATTGTCATGGGCGGCGATCCGGACAATTGGCCAAGCTATGCTCAGCGCGGCCAGCCAATGGTCACCGAAGGGGCAATTGCGCAGGCGATCGCCTTGGTTCCCTCGCTATCGCGGCTGCGGATGCTGCGCACCTGGGGCGGGGTCACCGACATGAGCTTCGACGGATCGCCGATCATCGGGACAACGCCGGTGCCGAACCTCTTTCTTAACGGCGGCTGGTGTTACGGCGGGTTCAAGGCCACCCCGGCGTCCGGCTGGACCTTTGCCCATACGCTCGCCACCGGCACGCCGCATCCGCTCAACGCGCCATTCGATCTCGATCGCTTTGGGCGCGGTGACACGATCGACGAAAACGGCGTCGGCCCGATGCCGAACCACCGCTGAAAGGGGCACTGCCATGCTGCTGATCACCTGCCCCCACTGCGGCCCGCGCGCCCAGACCGAGTTCACCTATGAGCGCACGATGGATTCGGTGGTCCAGCCCGATGCCGATCCGGCGACTGCAATGGCAAAGCTGTTTGCCCGTACCAATCCGCGCGGTCTCGATGACGAACTGTGGCGGCACACCTTCGGTTGCCGCGCCTGGCTGGTGATGACCCGCCACCGCGTGACTCACGCGATCAAGGCGATCCGCTCGGTCGGCCCGGAGGCTTTGCCATGAGCGGTCCGCGGCGCGATGGCGACGCTGGCACAATCCGCTTTACCTTCGATGGCAGGCCGTTGCTGGCGCGCTCGGGCGATACGCTGGCGGCAGCCCTGCTCGCCAATGGTATCGGACTGGTCGCCCGCAGCTTCAAGTACCACCGACCGCGCGGGATCATGGCCGCCGGGGTCGAAGAGCCTAATGCACTGGTCAAGGTAGGAGCCGGGGGGCGAAGCGAACCGAATACCCGTGCGACTGACTTGTTTGTCTATGATGGAATGGTCGCGCGCAGCCAGAACCGCTGGCCCAATCTGTCTTTTGACGTGGGCGCAGTGTTGGGCCTCGTTGCGAAGGCCCTCCCCGCCGGATTTTATTACAAGACTTTCTTCGGATCGGCCAAACGGTGGATGTTCTACGAATGGTTCATCCGCCGCGCCGCCGGGCTGGGCGATGCCCCGACCGAGGCTGACCCGGACCGCTTCGCCCAGCGCGCAGCCTTTTGCGATGTACTGGTGGTGGGCGGCGGGCCGGCTGGCCTCGCCGCCGCACTGGCCGCTGCCGAAGCGGGTGACCGCGTGATGCTGGTCGAACAGGACTGCCTGCTCGCCCCTTCGCTGGTCCGCGACCCGCAGACCCTCGATCCGGCCTGGGCGGACGCCACCGCAGCGCAGATCAGCGCGCTGGGCGGGCGGATCCTGCTGCGCACTACGGCGACGGGCTATTGGGATGATAATCTCGTGACCTTGAGCCAACGGTTGGCCGAACCAGGCGAGCAGCCACCGAACGGGACCGCGCAGCGGCGCTGGCAAGTCCGCGCCAAGCGGGTGGTATTGGCCACCGGCGCATTGGAACGCCCGATCGCTTTTGCGCACAACGATCGTCCCGGCGTGATGCTAAGCCAGGCGGTGCGGACTTACGTGCGGCGCTTCGGCGTCGTTCCGGGGCAGCGCGTGGTAATCGCGACCAACAACGACGATGCCTACCTTACGGCAGCCGCCTTGCGCGAAGCCGGGGTCCAAGTTGTTGCGGTACTGGATACCCGGCCAGCTCCTGCGGGGGCACCCAGCGGCTTTCCGGTTCACAATGATACCATGCCGCTGGCAACCAAGGGGGCACGCCACCATCTGAGCCAAGTCAGTGCCAGAGTCGGCGGAAAGATCGTGTCCTGGCGTGCCGACCTGCTGGCGATGTCGGGCGGTTTCACTCCGGTGGTGCACTTGCATATGCAAGCCGGCGGCGCGGCGCTGAATTGGGACGAAGCCAGCCAATCGTTCCTGCCCGGTGCCGCGCGGCAGACCGTCACGTCGATTGGCGGCGCGGCAAGTGCCGATCCCGTGGGACCGACGCTTGCCCCGGAGAACCCGGCCAAATCGTTCATCGATTTCCAGAACGATGTCTCGCTTGGCGATATCGATCTCGCCTGGGCCGAGGGCTACCGTTCGGTCGAGCATCTCAAGCGCTACACCACGCTCGGCATGGCGACCGATCAGGGCAAGACCAGCAACATGGCGGCACTTGGCCGGCTTGCGGAAAAGCAAGGCGTTGCCATCCCCGAGGCCGGCCTGACCACTTTCCGCCCGCCTTATACGCCGGTTACCATGGGGCTGCTCGGCGGGCGAACCGAACGCGATGCCGGAGCGCATCTGCGCCGTCTGGCGCTCTATGACGTGCATCAGGCGGAGGAGCCGATCTGGCAGCCGCTGGGCTATTGGAAGCGGCCCCGCGCCTATCCTTTAGGCACCGAGACGCTGGCCGCGGCAGCGCTGCGCGAAGCCCGCAGCGTGCGCACGGCAGTGGGCATGACCGACGTTTCAACCCTTGCCAAGTTCGAAGTCAGCGGTCCGGATGCCGCCGTATTGCTCGAGCTGATTTGCGCGACGACCGTGGCCAAGCTGGCAGTGGGGCGCGGGCGCTATACCTTCATGCTGCGCGAGGACGGGCTGGTTTTCGATGACGGTACGGTCTGGCGGCTGGGCGAAAATCGCTACCTCCTGACCAGTTCGACCGGCGGGGCCGACCGCATGGCAACGCACATTTCCTACGTCCGCCAGTTCCTGCGTCCGCACTTCAAAGTCTCCGCAATCAACGTGCAGGAACACTACGGCGGCCTGGCGATTGCTGGACCCAAGGCCAATGCCGTACTGGCAGCGTTGATCGGCGAAGCTGTGCCGCGCCACATGTCGACCGTGCAGGCGGCGATCGCCGGGGTTCCGGTGCTGGTCCTGGCAGCGAGTTACAGCGGCGAGCGGGCTTTTGAAATCTATGTCGAGTCCGGTCAGGCAAAACCTGTATGGAGCGCGTGCAAAGCCGCAGTGACGGCCCAGGGCGGCTGTCTCTACGGA